>CAYQRU010000001.1:0-93896 GCA_964419945.1 uncultured Bacteroidales bacterium
CGCATCGTAGAGGTATGTAAGCATATGGCCTTTGGTGAATATGGCCTGCGTTGCAACATCCACGACGAATTGCTGATTCCGCGAAACACCAAGATCAAATTATCAGAGCATATTGTTCAAATATTGGCTGAAATAGGTCGCCCGATGCACCTGAAAGAAATAGCGGAATCGCTCAAAACACGAAAACTCAGGGATTCTCTGTCTATTGAATCCCTTCGATCTGCCATAATTTCCAATCCTGACATTGCATCCCTTGGTAAAAGCAGCACATACGCTTTATCTTCATGGCAACAGATCAAACGGGGAACTATCAAGCAACTCGCAAAGGAATATCTTGAAGAACAGGAAAAACCAGTACACATCTCCGTGTTGACAAAATACATCAATCAATTCAGGAAAACCAAGGAAAAAAATGTATATTCAAACCTTAAACTCGACCGAAATGGAACTTATACATTTTTTAAAGGGGGTTATATCAGCCTTTCTTCCAAGGATAATTCTTCGTTTACACGAACAAACAGGCAGCTTACTTTGTTATAACCCTGTATCTTAGAGTTCAGACTCATGTAATATTCCATCATGGCAGCATTTTTAAAAATTTTACTGGCCGCAATAATTCTTGTGGGATTGTCCTGGATGGCAATAGCCATTAAGATGTTCATTCAGAAAAACGGGAAATTCAGCAAATCCTGCCAAAGTGTTGATGCAAAAACCGGAAAGCCTGTGTCCTGTTCATGCGATTTAGGCAAATCAGTCAACTGCCAGAACAATGTTCAGGAGTAGCTAAATTCATCACTGTTCAAAAACTGGTGTAAGACATTGTCATATCCGAAAGTTTCTATTCTCTGATCTTACATGTAATCCTTTGAATTAAAGGTCTTGATTCCGATGAGACTGTCGTGACGTGCACCGGGTTCGCGATAATAAACATACACGGTGTATTCATTACCGGTATCAGCATGGTTGCCTTCAAAATAACCTGCATCGCCGGTTTGTTTATTCTTTCTTAATATTGCATAGTGATAATTGTAGAAGCCTTGTTTCAGGTACATTCTGGCTTCGTAGGAAGAACGCCGCGGATTGTAATACATTTTACTGTTATCTCTGAATTGCCAGTCCGACAGTAGCCCGGTGATATATACATCGGCATCTGGCAGTGGTTCATTCACAGGTAAAGAGAAATACACATACACATATTCAGCACTTGTGGCAGGATCAGATGAATCTTCAGTCAGTACCTGGTACCGTCCGTTCAGGTCCTGCTCATAGATATAAGGCTTTGAAGCTCTGCTTTCATCAGGCCATAAGTAGAAGTGGTATCCGTCGGAGTCGCGTTCAAAATCTTTGACATTCCTGCTTTTATATCGTAAACTTCTCAAATCAAGTGTTCGGAATTCATTCACCCCGTAAAATGTATTGTTCTCATTCATATAACGGAAGTCGAGAATATCGCCTGTTGTCTGATAAGGCTGCAAGTGCAGTTCATTATCCCAGCGGCTGTTTTGCCTGATAATGACTTTCAGGTTGCGGCTCATGTCGCTGATACGGTATTGTTGTGTATTAATTGTGAATCCGATTTCCTGCTTTTTATTTCTTTCCGGGGATGCCGGTGGGATACGTACGAATCCATCAATGTTCACTTTCGCATCAACCACGCTGAAGCGACGTGTAAGGATTACATTGTCGGGATCGCTAGCCAGAAAAACGATGAGTAAATAATTGCCCGGTAATGTAAATTTGAAATGTTCATTCGGGAAAATAAGTTCGTAATGTGTATAAGGCTGTAGCGTATTGAACGATAACTGGTAATTTTCAATCAAATCGTCTGAAAATCCTGAAATATAGTCTGATGGCCAAAGGTCGGAGAGGTTCCAGAAAGCATCACAATGTACAAAGGTGTATTTGTAGAATTTGACATCACCATCCAGGTCATCAAAAGTTAGCTTTAACTTTTCCCCGGCATTGAAATTGACAACAGGAAATGACATTTCGTATCCATGGCGCTGCAGCCGGACGGTTCGTATATTATTTTGGTAAACATCATCGTGTGACCGGAAAGTCTTTTCGTTCTGAGCCATTGCAACCAAAGCCGGGATCACAAATGCAATGATCATTACCGGCAAGTTTTTCAGAATAGTGATGAAAATCTTCATATTGTCAACAGTATTTCGACAAAAATAACAGAATATTTTAAAGTATGGTATAATAATATTTACTTTTCTACATACCTTTGTGCCCGAAAATGCTTAACACAATTACAATCTTCGATTATGAACAAAGTTGTTAAGATCACAAAAGGTCTTGATATTCCTGTTTCCGGGCATGCTGAAAAGATACTGAAAGAATTGGCTTCAGCATCTTACGCCGTCAAACCTACAGATTTTATTGGCGTTTTTCCCAAGATGCTTATCAAAGAAGGTGATACATTAAAAGCAGGAACTCCTTTATTTTTTAATAAGTACAATGAAAGAATACTGTTTACTTCACCTGTCAGTGGAAAGGTTGTTGAGATACGCCGTGGCGACAAACGTGTACTTGAAGAAATCAGGATTGAAGCGGACGGGAAAAACAGCTATGTTGATTTTGGCATTGCTGATCCAAAACAACAAAAGCGAAAAGAAATAATTGAAAAACTGATTGAAAGCGGAATCTGGCCATGCATCAGGCAACGACCGTATTCAGTGATTGCCAATCCCGATGTTTTACCAAAAGCGATATATATTCCAGCTTTTGACTCTGCTCCGCTTGCACCTGATTACAATTTTATTATTGAAGGCAAAGACAAAGAATTTCAGGCTGGACTTGATGTTGTTTCAAAACTTACGAATGGCAAAGTTCATCTGAATATTCATACCAAACTGACAACATCAAAGGTATTTCTTGAAGCAAAAAACGTTCAGATCAATACATTCTCGGGACCCCATCCTTCAGGAAATGTCAGTGTTCACATTGCTCATACCGACCCGATCAATAAAGGTGATGTTGTATGGTATTTATATCCACAGGATGTGGTAACCATCGGAAATTTGTTTCTGAGAGGAATATATGATGCCTCACGTGTGGTTGCCCTGGCTGGATCAGAGGTTCAAAAACCTGTGTACTATAAGACCTTGACTGGTGTTTCAGTAAAAAATATGATACAAGGCAATTTGAAAGAAGACGTTGTGCGAATTATCAGCGGAAATGTACTCACAGGCAGAAGGATTTCAAATGACGGTTATCTCGGATTTTATCACAACCAGGTTACAGTGATTCCTGAAGGGAATTATCATGAATTTTTGGGTTGGGCTTTACCTGGGTTAGATAAATACAGCTTTTCCAGGGCTTTCTTCGCATGGTTAATACGCTCCA
Source organism: uncultured Bacteroidales bacterium (assembly GCA_964419945.1). Lineage (GTDB taxonomy): Bacteria > Bacteroidota > Bacteroidia > Bacteroidales > JAAYJT01 > JAAYJT01. The sequence goes on from CAYQRU010000001.1 coordinate 3,352, forward strand.
AGAAATATCAGTTTGACACCAATCTGCATGGAGGGCACAGAGCTTTTGTGATGACGGGGAAATACGAACAGGTTTTCCCGTTTGACATTTTTCCGATGCATCTGATCAAAGCATGTATGATCAGTGATATTGATTTGATGGAAGGTCTGGGAATTTATGAAGTGGATGAGGAAGACTTTGCTTTGTGCGAATTCATTGATACCTCAAAGACCGAGATGCAATCCATCATCCGACAGGGACTCGATCTGATTAGAAAAGAAAACAGCTAATTGATCATATAAAATCAGACTTCTCAAATATTTATTATGAAGGCTTTAAGAAAATACATTGACAAGATCAAGCCGCAGTTTATGCCGGGTGGCAGATTTGGGATGCTGCACTCGACATTCGATGCTTTTGAGACTTTTTTATTTGTTCCCAATAAAACAACATTTTCAGGCAGCCATATCCGAGATCACATTGATATGAAGCGAACCATGAGCCTCGTGGTGATTGCTATGATGCCTCCACTCCTCTTCGGCATTTGGAACGTTGGTTACCAGCACTTCAGATCTTTTGGCGAAACCATGCCATTTTGGGATAATTTTATATTCGGATTGGTCAGGGTGCTGCCCATAATTATTGTTTCTTATGTTACAGGATTAGCCATCGAATTCGCTTTTGCCCAGTCCCGCAGGCATGAAGTAAATGAGGGTTTTTTGGTTTCAGGGATGTTGATTCCTCTGGTGATGCCACCTGATATACCATTGTGGATGGTTGCTGTTTCGACAGCGTTTGCGGTCGTTATTGGAAAAGAAGTGTTCGGGGGAACAGGTATGAATATACTTAATCCTGCTTTAACTGCACGTGCATTCCTGTTTTTTGCTTACCCCCAGGAAATTTCAGGCGATCAGGTATGGATTGCAGACAAAGCAGACGCATTTTCCGGTGCTACCCCATTAGCCGATGCGGCAGCCGGGAATATCAGCAAACTGCCATCGGCCTTTGATATGTTTTTTGGTTTTATTCCCGGATCGGTTGGCGAAACATCTACTTTTATGATCCTGATAGGTGCTGCTATTCTGTTATTTACCGGAGTGGGTAGTGCACGCATCATGTTCTCAGTGTTTGCAGGAGGATTGCTGATGGCTTTGATTCTCAATCTTTGGGCTTTTAATGATTTTATGAGAATTCCTTTCTGGCACCAGATCATCATGGGCGGTTTCGCATTCGGAGCTGTGTACATGGCCACTGATCCGGTAACAGCCGCGCAAACCAATAAAGGCAAGATTGTATACGGATTTTTGATTGGTATATTTGCTGTGCTCATCAGGGTGCTGAATCCTGCTTACCCGGAAGGCATGATGCTGGCTATCCTTCTGATGAACGTTTTCGCTCCCCTGATTGACCATTATGTGGTTGAAGCCAATATGAAGAGAAGATTGAAAAGAATGAAACCAGTAATTGCAGAGTAAGCTTTGATAATGGCAGGTTATAAATTCAAAGTCAAAAATTCAAAATCTGAAATAAAATAGTTGATATAAATATAAGATAATATGTTTAGTAACTCTTACATATTCCGGTTTGCCACAATTATGGTAGTGGCTGTGGCTGCACTCCTGTCGGCTGCTGCACTCTTGCTTAAACCGTTTCAGGACAATAATATCAGGATTGAGAAAATGCAGGATATACTGGCTGCGTCGAATATTGAGGCCACTGCAGGCAATGCTATCGGCATGTATAACAAATATATCCTGCAGGAACTTGCAGTGAATCTGAATGGAGAAGTGAAAGGTATATATGCTGATAATAAATTCGAAATGGGTAATGTACGGGCTTTTGACATCAATGTGCGGGAAATGCAAAAACAAATCGAAGCTTTTCGTTCTGGAAAATCGCAGGCTGAACCGCTACTACCTGTATTTGTAATGAAATCTGACGATGGATCAAAAAAATATGTTTTCCCGGTACGGGGAGTAGGTTTATGGGGTCCGATTTGGGGTAATATCGCACTGAAAGACGATCTTGCAACTGTGGCTGGTGTCAAATTTGATCACAAGGGCGAAACGCCCGGCCTGGGAGCAGAAATTTCGACTGTTTTTTTTGCAGATGAATTCATTGACAAAAGAATTTTTGATAATCAGGGAAACTTTGTTTCTGTGAAAGTAGTAAAGGGTACTGCTGCCGGTGATCACCAGGTGGACGCTATCTCGGGTGGAACAATCACCAGTAATGGCGTTTCCGATATGTTGTACAGTGGCCTTGAAATATATCTTCCATTCATTAAAACTTATAAAGTGCTATGGGTGAATTAAATGAAAAAGAACCGTTGTTCTCAGGCAAAAACAAAAAACTTCTGAGCATTCCACTTGGAAAAGAAAATCCTATTACCGTTCAGGTTTTGGGGATATGTTCAGCACTTGCGGTTACCGTCAAACTTAAGCCGGCTTTCGTCATGGCAATATCGGTTACGATAGTGGTCGCCCTGTCGAATGTTCTAATTTCTATTTTACGTAAGAAAATTCCTCCCCGTATACGAATCATTACCCAACTGGTTGTAATCGCAGCTTTGGTTATTATTGTAGACCAGGTTTTAAAAGCCTTTGTTTATGATGTAAGCAAACAACTTTCGGTATTTGTTGGACTGATCATCACCAACTGTATCATTATGGGGCGACTTGAGGCATTTGGAATGGCAAACAAACCCTGGCCTTCTTTTCTTGACGGGATCGGAAACGGGGCTGGCTATGGCATAATACTGATCATCGTGGCATTTTTCCGTGAATTATTGGGTTCAGGAACCTTAATGGGCTATCAGGTTATACCTCAGTTTATGTATGATTTAGGATACAAAAACAACGGTTTTATTATCCTTCCGCCAATGGCACTGATTATTGTTGGAATACTTGTATGGTTGCAAAGAAATCGCGACCGCGAATTAATTGAAGAAAATTAACGGCTAAAAAATTTAAGTCATGCAGGAATTATTCAATATATTCGTAAAGGCTGTTTTTATCGAGAACATGATCTTTGCCTATTTTTTAGGTATGTGTTCTTATCTGGCTGTTTCCAGAACAGTGAAAACTTCGATGGGACTGGGAATCGCCGTGATTTTTGTGCTGGGTATCACTGTTCCGGTTGACTACCTGATCAACAAGTACCTGCTGCTTCCCGGGGCACTTACCTGGATCAGCCCATCTTTTGCCAGTGTTGACCTGAGCTTTCTTAGCTTCATTATTTTTATAGCTGTGATAGCCTCCATGGTTCAGTTGGTTGAAATGGTTATTGAGAAGGGTTCCCCCACCTTGTATGCATCGCTTGGTATTTTTCTTCCGTTGATTGCTGTGAACTGTGCTATTCTTGGTGGATCGCTCTTTATGCAGGAGCGCGAATATGCCACTGTTGGCGAAGCCACCGTTTTCGGACTGGGTTCGGGGGTAGGCTGGTTGCTTGCCATCGTTGCCATCGCCGCTATCCGCGAAAAAATCAGGTACTCAAATATTCCAGAACCCTTGCGTGGACTGGGAATTACCTATATTATCACCGGCCTCATGGCCATTGCGTTCATGAGCTTTATGGGAATTAAACTTTAGCATCAGAACCTAAAATGTTTACTGACATGATATTATTGAATATTGGAACCGGAGTAACAATCGCAATCAGTGTTGCTGTGTTCCTGCTCATTATTTTGCTCCTGGTAGCCATTTTATTATATGCCCGAAACAAGCTTACTCCCCAGGGGAAAGTGACGATTACTATCAACAATGAGAAAGAGTTGGAGGTTGATCCTGGATCTTCTTTATTGTCAACCCTTTCGGGCCAGGGTATTTTCCTGCCCTCGGCATGTGGAGGCGGTGGAACATGCGCCATGTGCCGTTGCCAGGTTTTTGAAGGTGCCGGCGACATACTTCCAACTGAAAAAGGATATTTTACCCGTAAAGAACAGCAGGAAAAATGGAGGTTGGGGTGCCAGGTTAAGGTTCGTGATAACCTGAAAATAGGAATTCCAAAAGAGATATTTGGAATAAAGAAATGGGAATGTGAAGTGGTAAGCAATCGCAATGTGGCAACCTTCATTAAAGAATTTGTAGTGAAGTTACCTGAAGGTGAAATTCTTGATTTTCAATCGGGAGGATACATTCAGATTGATGTTCCCAAATGTGAAGTAGACTTTAAAGACATCGTGGTAGAAGAAAAATTCCGTGATGACTGGCATAAACTGGGCATTTTTAATCTGAAAATGATTAATCCTGAATCTATATTCAGGGCCTATTCAATGGCAAATCACCCGGCCGAAGGCAACATTGTCATGTTAAATATACGTATTGCCACACCTCCATGGGACCGCACCAAAAATCGTTTTATGAATGTGAATCCAGGCATTTGCTCATCCTTTATTTTTTCAAGAAAACCTGGCGACAAAGTCATGGTATCAGGGCCTTACGGGGAATTTCATATTAAAGAAACCGGAAAAGAAATGGTTTACATTGGCGGTGGCGCCGGAATGGCACCTCTGCGCTCACAGATTTTTCACCTTTTCCATACTGAAAAAACAACTCGAAAAGTATCATACTGGTACGGTGCCCGATCTTTGCGCGAAGTTTTCTATGATGATGAGTTTCATGCTATTGAAAAGAAGTTTTCCAATTTTAAGTTTAACCTGGCTTTATCAGAGCCTTTGCCCGAAGACAACTGGAAAGGATACACCGGATTCATTCATCAGGTAGTATTGAATAATTACCTTAGCAAACATCCTGAACCTGAAGAAATTGAATATTATCTTTGCGGACCACCCATGATGAATGATGCAGTATTTAAAATGCTGGATAATCTTGGTGTACCAAAAGAAAATATAGCGTTTGACGATTTTGGTGGATGAGTTTTTCAGTTTTTGCCAGTCATCACGTCTTAACATGCACAACAAGCTGTTTTTGTGAGCTATGTGCAGTATTATTCGCTGAAACTGTATGAGGAAAATTGCTTTTTTCAGTTTATTGGGACTCATTTTCACTTGCTGCTACCGACAGTCAGCAGATAATATGGTCAGGTTTCAGGGGCTGGCACAGGGAACATATTACCAGGTTACTTATTTTGATCATGAGAACCGGAATTTTCAGGCTGCCATAGATTCTTTACTCGATGCCTTCAATTTTTCAGTTTCGGTGTATGAACCGAATTCCATCATTTCAAGGATCAACCGAGATGAACCTGATGTAGAAGCAGATGAATGGTTCATCACTGTTTTTAACAAAGCATACGAGGTGGCTGAAAAAACCAACGGTAACTTTGATTTCTCTGTTGGTCCACTTGTAAATGCATGGGGTTTTGGCTTCAGCGACCGCATGAAAGTCAACCAGCACATTATCGACAGTTTGCTAGAATTTGTTGGATATAAAAACTTTGAACTTCATGGAAACAAGATATTTAAAAAGATTCCCGGATCCAGGATTGATTTTAACGCTATTGCACAGGGGTTTGCTGTTGACGTACTGGCAAAATTTATTGAATCAAAGGGCATTAGTAATTATCTCATTGATATAGGTGGAGAAGTACTGGCACGAGGGCGTAAGCCCGATGGAAACTTGTGGAGGGTCGGAGTGGAAAAACCCTCAGGTGATTCATTAAGTGAGCGCGCATTAAAGACTATTGTGAAACTTGAAAACGCAGCAATTGCCACTTCAGGTAACTACCGCAGGTTTTATATTGAAGACGGTGTCCGGTATTCTCATACCATTGATCCAGGTAACGGTTATCCGGTTCGTCACTCTTTGCTGAGTGTATCGGTGCTGGCCAAAGACTGTATGACGGCTGATGCTTACGCGACAGCTTTTATGGTGATGGGTGTGGAGGGTACCATTGAGTATCTGAAAAATAACAGGAACCTGGATGCCTACCTGATATTTTCGAAAAATGGAGAGGATTTGCAAACCTGGGCAAGTAAAGGATTTCAGGCAAGGATTGACAACAGGAGGTAGGAGTGGATTTGTTGGATTCTGCAAATTTGCCCAGTACTTTATTCGTAACGCAGCGACTCAACCGGATCGAGGTTTGCAGCTTTGGTGGCAGGCAGAATACCTGATATCAAAGCAACAATAAAGCAAAGAATAACTCCGCCAAAAATCCATATCCAGGGTATAATAAATCCTGAACCAATGATGGCACCAAGACCGTTGCCGGCAAGGATACCCAAAACAATTCCAAGAATTCCTCCCAGTTGAGCAATCACTATGGCCTCGGCCAGAAACTGGTTTCGTATAGTTCTTTTGGTGGCTCCAATAGCTTTACGAATACCTATCTCACGTGTTCTTTCCGTGACAGAAACCAGCATGATGTTCATCAATCCAATGGCAGCGCCGGCCAATGTGATCAGCCCGATGATGGTTGCAGCCAGCCTGAGGTATTTCAGATTCTCGAAAAGCATTTCTGCCAGGTTATCACTTTTAGAAATATCAAAATTGGTTTCTTCTCCGGCTCTTACCTGCCTGATGGTTCTGAACAGCCCTGTTGCTTCACTTTCGGCAGCAGAAAGAAGTTCGGAATCTGTTACCATGATATTGATGGAGTAATTCATGTTGGGCCTGGAAAATTTACGACGCACATTTTCGAGCGGGACAATACAGTGATTATCGCTGGTAATTCCAATAGAAGAGCCTTTTTCTTTTAAAATTCCGATTATCATGTACTTATCAGATCCGATGCCTATCATCTTTCCTAAAGGATCGGTTCCGGTTTTAAAGAGCTTTGAAACTATATTGCTTCCAATGATGGCTACATTAGAGCCAAATTCCAATTCAAGGGCATTGAAATTCCTGCCCCTCGAAATTTCATTACCCGATGTGATAATGTATTCATTATCGGTTCCTATTACAGGTACATTGGGATTGGTTTTTTCTGAACCATAATCCAGCGTGGCAGTACCTGTACCATCTGTATAAACAGAGGTTTCTGCCATGAAATCGAATTCGTTTTTAAAACGCATGGCTTCCTGATAGGTAATAAAACGATAGGATTTTGGGCGAATGCTGCGAGGCCCCATGTGCACCCTCATACCCCTGTTCCGGATTGTGAGAGTATTGGAACCCATCATCGAAAAATTCTCATTCAGAAAGTATTTTATAGCGTCAATAGATGTCAGGATTCCAACCAATGCTGTGATACCCAATGCAATGATCATTATTGTAATAATGGTCCTGAGCAGGTGGCTTCTTATGGAATGAAGTGCCAGCTTAATGTTTTCTGTAATTAAAAAGGTTTTGAAATCCATAGCAACTTGATTTGGGATTTGTGCTTCAGTTCTTTGCACCAAAAGCCAGGTCGCCGGCATCACCAAGGCCGGGAACGATGTAAGCCTGTGCAGTCAGTTCGGAGTCGATCGCGCCAACCCATAGAGTAGTTGAATTTTTAAATTTCTTTTTCAGATATTCAACTCCTTCAGCACTTGCCAGTACCGAAACAAAATGGGTATACACCGGCGCTCCGTTACTGACCAGTTCTTTGTGGCATAAATGCATGGACAGCCCGGTAGCAAGCATCGGATCAGATAAAATCAGTACTTTACCTTCAATGAGCGGGCATGAAGAATAATCAACCTTGATATCAAAATTTCCATCCTTATGATATCTGCGATAAGCTGAGACGAATGCATTGCTTGCCTTGTCAAATATATTTAACAAGCCGTTATGTAAAGGCAAACCTGCGCGCAAAATTGTTGCAATTACAGGATAATCACTCAGCACGGGTACATCAGCCATACCTAGCGATGTAACCACCTGCCTGGTTTCATAGACCAGTTCCTTACTTATCTCATAAGCGAACAATTCGCCGATACGTTCAAGATTGCGCCTGAAACGCATGCTGTCCTGCTGGATCTGTGCATCTCTTATTTCAGCGATGTATTGATCAATGATCGTGTTTTGATTACCCAAAATCTTAATAAGCATGTCGGAATGGTACTTTATAATCCTACGTATATCTGGTCTGATGATTCAGCCAAATTTTGACAAATTTACATAATTCAACTGAAAGAGAAATGGAAACTATCTTAAAAGTGGATTATTGTTTTGTTTTTAATGACTGATCGGCTGCAACGGGCAAAAGTAATATTTATATCATAATAGCCTCATGGAATCAGGTTCTAACTAACCGTCATTCACAAACGAACATTTTAATTTGCTGTAAATCCCGGTTGGTCAACGACGCATCAGCTCATTAAAACTAAATAAATATTTCATTGGCGATCATAAAAACAACCTGATCATACATAACTATTAAAAATCCTCCGGGAGAATTGGAAAAAGCATATCTCAAAAGTTATTTCCAATCCTCATAATTCCTGTTGATTATTTATATTCAATTATTTCAATCCTGCCCATTTCAAGGCTTCAATGACCACTTTCACGGGAACCGGCAGGCGGTTATACCGGATGGCTGGATAGTGTGTTTCCGTTGAACCAAAACTTGCATAAAATCTTGCCAATCCTTCAATTTCCGAACCCTCAAAATCAAGGGTCAGTGCCTGCCCGGCATACTTTTTTATGATGCTGTCAATGAGCAGATGCATCGCACCCGTATTGCGTGCTACAGGATTGTTTGCAGTGAAAATCAATACGACTCTCTGATGGCTTTTTATCAGGAACAAACCGGCACAAAGCTTGTTTTTACTGGTAAATGCACCAGCAATCACCGCGATATTCTTATACAAACTGCGATAGATCAGCCTCTCGAGAATATGGTACTGATGATCGCCCATCGTTTTAATTTCCACTCCTTTTTCGGATCTGAACATCTCGATAATGCTTCTAGGATCAGCATTTTCGAATATCATTATTCCTTCTTTTGTGGCTTTGCGGATATTGCGGGAAGTGTTTTCCGAATAATTGTTTCTCAATTCTTCATAAGGCCTGATGAGGTCCAATTCGTAGTTTTTCCGAAAATGCGTTCTGAAAGACTGATGGGTAATTTTGTTGTAGCGATTCATGCTTATCTCGGCAAAGCGGTAATGCTGGCTCAGTTCTTCAAGAAAATCATCTGCTGAAAGGCTGGGTTCCGTGGCAGTTGAATATACCCCCAGTTGCTGGGTAAAAGGAGGTTGATAGAGGTAGCAAATGCCATATTTTCTGCCGGATGTTACGGGCATAACCAGTTTATAGTCTCCGGCAACCAGTGCATCCCAGCCTTCGCATACCAGATCAAGATACCATGACCAGGCATATAAATTTCCGTTGAAGGCACGACTGATGCAATCATCCCATTTTTCATAATCAATTTCAGCATTTTTAAGGTATTTTATCATAACCAGGCTCATTATCAGGATGCTGCTTTTTCAACCAGTGACTCATAAACACGGCGCCAGCCAGTCCATCTGCCTGACTCTGAAAGGCTTTCGTTATGCCACAGACTTGAAAAAACCCCGCCAACTGCCTTAACTTCAGCAATCAGGTTGCTGATGGTTTCAATAGCCTCATCAGTATCCAGTTTCATATAATCGTTCAAGGTGCCATCCATCACAGCAAAGGGAGTCACAATGATCGGAATTACAGTTTCCAAATCAATGTCGTAAAACCTGTAAGGTGTGCAGATGCCTGCCCTGAATCCGGGTAGGGCGGCAAATCCCATGGTATAATCCATTGAAATATCGAGGCTCGAAAGATTACGATAGGTTTCAGGCAAATGTAGTTTTAAGAAATGTTGTCTGCTGTGGTGAATTTCTTTGCTCAGCACATTTGAAAGTTCTTTGATCTCCCAGGCAAGTATCTTGTTATTAAAATTGGATGAATAGGATGGATGAATACCTGTTTCGGCATAATCAGCCAGATGTTTAACAAGATTGCGGAATTGCAGGTTCGAAGTTGGAATATTTTTATCGAATTCTCCATAACGGGCGAAGAGAAAAAAATAAACGGGATGCAGTGAATATTTTTTTTGTAATTGCAACTGATACCCATAAGTATCAAAAGGGTCTTTTTCAATACCGGTGATCACTTTTGTTCTGAGAACCAGATCAGAAAAATCGCCAATCATCAGGGACTTTGCAAAAGCCCCGGCAGTGCGTACAAAACCTTTATTTTTATATGACCATGCCTGATCAATATCGTATGTAGGCAGAAAGCGATATTTTGAGGTTCTTATTCTTAATCCATTGAATTGACGTTCAAGAATTTTACCTACTTCAAGTGCCCAAATATTAACAACAGGTTTATGAAGAAAACCAAGCTTATGCGCAAGGCTTTCCATGGCAGTAAAACGCCCGTACTGATCCTTGCGGTATGGCATATATTCTTCGTATCGTGAGACCATAAAAAAAATTGCTGCAAAAGGATCGTAAGGCAGGGCGGCATTACGTTCAAAAACAGGAAACAGTGCATTCATACCTGAGTGCTCAAGAATTTGCAGATTGGGATCATCAATGCCTGTTTTAAAGAGCAGATCTGCAGCGGCAAAGTGAAGACCTGTTTGCTGCAAGCGTTTTCCATAGCTGAACTTCGCACCTGTATAAGACTGAAATTCATCGGCTTCAGTGGTCAAAGAAAAATCAAATCCAAGCAATTCCTTAAGTACAAGGTGTAATGTATAACGCAGTCGTGCTGTTGACTTTTGAGTGAAGACAAGGATCATACAACATGATTTCGGAATGCAACTAACAAAACTACATTATTTTTTGCGTATCTGTTAAAAACTTGATTTATTTTTACCGGACAAATTGTAGCTGTCAACATGTTAGAGATTATCACATTTGGAAGTGACCCAGATCTTTTCCTTCAATCCATCATCATGATCGGATTAAATGGGTTCAGCTTCAGTAGAATAGCTATTTTTACATTTTCAATCAGTTTGTTATTCTTTGTTGCAGGTATTATTAAAAAAATCATTGAGGATACAGCGCTTACAAGCCTTGTAATGAGTGAAAGTTTACTCCCACAGCATGCAAGCGACCAAAGCGACTTAGGCACAAATACTTCTTGTGATGTGCTTTTTCATGAAATTGGCCATGGTTTTTTGAATTTTTTTCTGCTGATCTGTGCCACCGATTTAAACATACTTTCATCCATGCTGCATGTTGATGTGTATGATGTTGTCTGGTGGAAATGCAAAGAGCATAACATCAAGATCTTTTTTCGGCAATACAACTTGTATCTGAATAGCAGATACAGACTGCAGCAACCTCCTGCATTACAAATACAAAATGATGTATGGTCATCAACTTACAAAATATATGCTTTAACCCATCTTAAACCACAACAACCATGAAATCCAACAGTTTTCATGATCAGTATCCTGAGTTGATCATCTGGTCGTCTTATTTCTTTGTTATTTCAGCGTTGCTGATCAGGATAGTATATACAATTCAAACCGCGGTTTTGCTGAATCTTTTTTCAATTTATTTTGAGTATCGACCATATGGAATTGTTTTTGAGAAAAGTGCTATGGGTAACTGGACCCTTCCGAAAATTTTTATCGTATATGGTTTTGGTGCAGTGGTTTACATGTTGATTGGTATTTTTTTGCTGTGGATTTATAAAAGGATTGAACTGAGCCAGATAAAAATCCGGCTTTTCATTATCTGGTTGGCTTTTGTTTCCATTCATATACTTCCTTTGGGTATGGTTTCAGGAGTTTTTATTTACCATGAATTTGGCATTGCCTACGAATGGCTTTTGAATAATCGTTTGATTCAGAGCTTAGGAGCGGTGCTAGCACTGATAATTTGTATTTTCATGAGGCCATATTGGATCAGATTATTCCAGGAAACAGCATTTTCGCCCAGGTTTATTGATGACGACTACGAAAAAGCTGGCTATATCAATGTTGTGCTGAAGATACCATACCTTGCCGGAGCTGCTTTTCTCATACTTTTTGCTATGACACCTTTTTCGCTTTCCTGGCTTATATTTTTAGGAAGCTTATCGTTAATTGTATTTTTGGATCTAGTTAACCGTTATCCTGATACTGCTCCTGTTAAGGTTGAATCTTTTAGTATCATGGAGCTTAAGCGTTCTCATTACCTGTTTATGCTGTTCAGCCTGGCTGCACTCTACGCAATGGCATTCATCCGGATTAAATTTTAGTCAACATACAGGCCACTACAGAAACTGAAAGATGATTGTGAATAATATTTTGCAACATATTTTTACAGGTTTTTTGAGCCCGGAATTTGATTGCTTTCAGCCAGTGCATAACTATTACGGAAAATAATTGTTAATAACGGACAACCTGTTTGCAAAATGAACTCCTGATTAGATAACCTTGCTGAGAATGAAGTGATGTTATGAAGAAAACAACACCCTTTATTTTCCTTTTCCTGATTTACTCATTGTTTCCCGGATGTATGTCGTTTCCGGGGATAAAGCCGGCTATTGGACAGCAAATTGACAGCTCCGGTCATATCAGGGAACGGAAGCCTTCATTTTCCTCCCGCGAGCGTGAGCTTCTTCATGAGATATCCCGGGCAAAGCTTGCCGGCGATAATTATACTTTGTTTAAATCTTCTGGCGCACTGGGCATCCTTTATAACAACGAACACATGTTTGACAAGGCTATGAATTTATTGGAATTCGCCGTGGAACATTCGGATACGATGGGAGAAACCGGGAACCTTCATGTAGTGTTGAAAAATTACGGTATTGCGCTTTATCGCATTGGAGATTATGTGAAAGCAAGGAAAATATTGAAAAGAGCTCTTTCACTTTCCTTACAAAACAGTGATTCAGAAGAAACCTATCTGACTCTTCTCCAGTTGGCTGGTGTTGATTTTACTTTAAGGAATTATGAAGAAGCGGCATCATATATGAGCTTGTACCAGCAAATCCGCGATTCTCTATATAACCAGAAACTTGCCGGTCAACTTGCCGATTTGCAGCGAAAGTTTGAGGAAAGAAGAAAACTGGACGAAAAAAAGCAGGATATACTATTGCAGCAGCAAAAGGAAATTGACCGTTACCGGCAGCGCTTGACAATTATCATTTCCGGAAGTTTGCTGCTCGTATTTACTATTATCGGAACAGCCTATATCCTGAGAAGAAATCATCTTTACAGGATAGCCATTGAAAGTGAAAAATACAAGCAGGAACCTCTGAGGTTAAAAACTATTCTGGAAACCGAACAAGCAGAGCGCCGCAGGCTATCACGCGATCTTCATGACGAGTTAGGGTCAGGGCTATCGCGTATAATTTTATCCATTGAGCTGATGAAAAGCAAATATACTCACGATGAACACCTTGCCGGATTTCTTGAAAATATTTCGGAATCAGCCCGTAAACTTCACGAAAATATGAATGGATTGATCTGGTTTTTGAATTCAGGCAATGAAACTCTTGAACTGCTTTTTTCAAATATGCGCGAATTTGCTTTAGATTTTTTTTCTCAATCAACAATCAGGTGCCATATCATATTTCCTGAAAACATTGCAGAAATCAGGATTTCAATGGATTATTACAGGAATATCTTCTTGTCATTTAAGGAAATGCTCAACAATGTGATGAAACATGCCCATGCCGGCCATGTGCAGGTAAGCGCTTTTTTTTCAACGCCATACATTGAAATACTGGTTCAGGATGACGGAATTGGTTTTGAAACAGATAAGCTTTCATCCCATGGAAACGGATTACGCAACATCAGGGAAAGGATTGAGGCAATTGGCGGATCGGTGCATTTTTCATCAACCCCGGGAAAGGGAACCTCTGTGAGGATTGTTATCATGAGCAACAACAAATGAGAACTGCTCAGTTAAAATCATATCTTTATGCGATGTATCTTCATAGGAATTTTATTTAATTTCGTCATATCTAACACAAGCTTTTTTTGATTAAGGTTGTTATCATAGAAGACGATCATGAAATCCGCCAGGGACTGGCAATAGTAATTGGATCAATCAGTGGTTTCTCATGCTCCGGTGCTTTCGAAAGTGCTGAAGAAGCGCTTGATACGATCCGTGCGCTGCACCCTGATGTATGCCTGGTTGATATTAACCTCCCCGGGATGACTGGTATTGATCTGATATCCATACTGAAACCCAATCTTCCTGACACACAGTTCATTATTTTCACTGTCTTCGAAGATGTGGAGAATATCTTTAATGCATTGAAAGCAGGCGCTACAGGCTATTTACTCAAAAGTACCTCTCCATTGAAAATCATTGAGGCAATCAGTGATGTGTACAATGGAGCTTCTCCCATGAGTGGCCCGATTGCCCGCAAAGTACTTGCTTCTTTTTCTGCAGAACAGGATATTAAAGGTGCGGGTTGGGAATTGCTGAGCAAACGTGAACAGCAAATACTCACCTACCTTTCAAAAGGTTATCGCTACAAGGAAATCGCAGAAAAAACATTCATCAGTATTGATACAGTTCGCAGTCATATCAGGAAGATTTATGAAAAACTCCAGGTTGAATCCCGCACAGCCGCTGTGAATAAAATTTTCCTGAAAGGTTGATCATAAAAATGTAGTGTAAAACTGGTAAGCAGATTTTTTGGGCATATTTTCCAAATCGGTATTATTTTTCCTGTGACTCTGATCGTTCCCTGAAAACCACATTTTCATGCTATTGCTTAAAACCGGGGAGAGTTGTAATTTTGTACTGTTTAACCAAAAAAGTATCAACCATGAAAATCTATTCCATTTCCTTAGCCGGAATCATTGCAGCTTTGGCAATGACCACCCAGATTTACGCTACTGTGTGGCGCGTAAACCCTACACCGAACTCTGGTGCACATTTCAGTTCTCTTCAGACAGCGCATGATAATGCATCCGTTGTGAATGGAGATACCTTATACCTTGAAGGCTCAACCTTTGGTGCCGGAGGTTTGACTATGAGCAAAAAACTTACTGTTATTGGTAATGGCTACTTCCTGACACAGAATCCTCAAACACAGTTCAACATTGCTCCGAGTATCATTAATGGCTATGTATATTCACACAATGGAAGCCAGGGTTCAAAATTTATTGGCTGCACTTTCCAAGCTATAGTTTATCTGTATACCAACAATATTACCTTCGAACGTAACCATTTTTCAAATAATGTGAACTACCAAATTTATTCTCAGGCAAATGTATCTGATATTCTGATACTTGGAAACTATTTTGAAACGGTCTATTATCATTACAGTTTAAATTTCGGAAATACGCACACCAATGTACTTGTAGCCAACAATTATTTTGGTGGTTACGTCAATGTCAGCAGTTCTTTCAGCGGAATTTTTGCCAACAATGTTTTTGGATCTCAAATCTGGATCAACAACTCAACAATGGTAAATAACATTGCCCTCAATACTGCTACATTTAATAATTGCATTATCACATACAACATAGGCACTTCAACCCAGTTTGGCAATCAGAACGGTAACCAGCAGAACGTACCACAAGCCAGTATTTTTGTTGGGCCTACCGGTCAAAGCACTGATGGCCAATGGCAACTTAAAGAAGGATCGCCTGCCATTGCTGCCGGTGAGGATGGAACTGACATCGGGATTTACGGAGGTGAATCACCTTATAAATTGAGTGGTATTCCACCGATTCCTGCCATCTATGATTTCAACTCGCAATCGTTGCCGACCAATACCCTGAATGTAAACCTGAAGGCAAAATCTCATAACTAAATTCTTCCTCAGATAACTTTCCTTATGTTTGAATAATTAATAAACAGGAGAAGTATAAGTTATGGAAAAGACAGAAAAAGACCGACAGGTTTTGTACATAGCTTTTTCCTTAAAATGGTTGGGATTTTTGATCTTGCTGATCATAGCAGGGAGAACCAGGTCGCAAAATATTCAGAAATTTGAGTATTTCTTTGATGCCGATCCCGGATATCATGCAGGCATTGCATTACCTGTTTCTCCTCCCTCGTCACATATCAGCGACTTCAATTTTAATCTCGATATCAGCGGATTGAGCGATGGCTTTCACAAGTTGTTCGTCAGGGCTTACAACGAAAATGGAGTATGGAGCCTTACCAATAACAGAAGTTTTTATAAAAACTCTCTTACCGGACAACTGCAAAACCTGACAAGAGTTGAATATTTTTTCAACACCGATCCTGGTCTGGGAAACGGAACAGAAGTTCCTTTTACACCGGACTCTGTTATCACGAATCTTTCATTCAGCATTGACATTACAGGGCTATCAAGTGGGTTTCACAATCTTTTTATAAGAACCAGAAGCATTGAAGGAAAGTGGAGCCTTACCAATCAGCGTTCATTTATGAAAGTGAGTACCGGCACTTCCCTTCCAGATGTGGTTGCTGCTGAATATTTTATTGACACCGATCCAGGTTTCGGCCAGGGTACAGGTATTCCAGTAAACCCTGGCAGCCAGAATATCAATCTTGATTTTGTGGTAGATCTTACATCACTTCAGGACGGATTTCATAACCTCTACACCCGTGTTAAAGATGCGAATGGCCGGTGGAGTCTTACTTTGCAACGCTCATTTGTCAAACAGGCTGTCTCTCCCGGTGCACTGCAGATTGTTGCTATGGAATACTTTTTTGATAATGATCCGGGATTTGGAATGGGAACCTCAATTCCTTTTGCACCCTCAAATGAAATCATTGTAAACAATCTTTTCATTGACATTTCAAGTCTTGGTGAAGGATTTCATAAGCTTTGTATCCGTGCCAGGAACGAAAATGATCAGTGGAGTTTAACCAATATTAGAAATTTCTTTAAGACCAGGGTGCAGACAACATTGCCTGAAATCGTTGAGGCTGAGTACTTTTTTAACAGTGACCCGGGTTATGGTCAGGGTATTCCAATATCGCTGGAAGGAAAATCTACTGCGGTGGATATTGATTTTATTTTAGATCTGACGGGTTTGAATACCGGATTCAACAGGTTATTTATCAGATGCCGTGACGATCGGGACAGGTGGGGACAGGTTACAATGTATACATTTTACCGAAAAACATTTGCCGCAGAACCTCCCGACATCGTTTATGCAGAGTATTTTATTGATACTGATCCTGGTTTTGGAGAAGGAAACAGTATTTCGATTCCAAACCCAGGTCCGCACCTAACCGATCTGGTTTTTGAAATTGACGAAACCCAACTCATCATGGGCAATCACATGCTTTTTGTAAGAACCAGGGATGCCAATGGGCACTGGAGTCACACATTGGCCGATCAGTTCTGCCGTTCACCCAAACCCAATTTTGCCACCAATCCCACCTTGTTTGGCAACCCAACCACTTTCACCGATCTTTCCGAATACACCGACCCCAATACATTGTATTTTTGGGATGTGAACGGAGATGGTGTAACGGATTACACTTATAACCATAGTTTCAATCATACCTACAATGCCCCCGGTACTTATTCCGCCCGGCTTATTCTTGTTTCCGTTGAAGGATGTTCGGATACTATTGTAAAACCGGTGATTGTTTATACCTGCAATCCGCCTTATGCTTTGCAGGCGACTTATATTGATCAGACATGGGCAGTAGTGCAGTGGACACCCGGTTCGTATGAAACTTTGTGGGATGTGCGGTACGGACTGCAAGGCTTCGATCCACAAAGTGAGGGTACTCTGGTTACAGGATATACGATAACCTCATTTCAGTTGTCAGGGTTGGCTTCAGGCACTTCCTATGATTTTTATGTGCGGGCCAATTGTAGCGGCAATGAGCAAAGTAGCTGGGCAGGCCCGCTTTCTTTTACCACTCTCGAAGGCGAACTTTGCATAAACCCGACTGATGGTGGAATGATAGCCGAATCCCAATCGGTGTGTTATGGAACCTTGCCTTTACCTTTTACCAGTCTAAGTCCTGCCAGCGGCCACACCGGCGAATTGCAGTATAAATGGCAGATTTCGCCGGATGGCTTAAACTTTCAGGATATACCCGGTGCCACAGCCGAAGGCTATACACACCCCTCGGTAATAACGGCAAATACCTGGTTCAGGCGCCTCGCAAAGGTAACCTGCCAGACATCGTGGACGGGTGCGGCTGAATCGAATATGATCCAGATGAAGGTGATTCCTTCCGGATTATACCGCTCAAAAGCTTCAGGTAACTGGAACGATGTAAGTGTCTGGGAGTATTTCGATGGCAACCAATGGATTGATGCTGCTGAATATCCGGGTGCGGTTTCCATGATTTGTCCAAACCCGTTGGTAACCATCCGCAGCAGCCATGTTGTAACTGTAAACGTGAATATCACTTTTGGAAATATTGAGGTAGCCAACGGCGGATCTTTGGTCGTAAATGATGGTATTTTGCTTGGCATACCGGCCTCAACCAGCATTACTATTTATGGTTCGCTTACTATGTATGCAACTGCTGTGATAAACGGAGGTGGTAGCTTTGTGTTATCGTCCGGAGCATACTTCTATGTCGGTTCCGTGCATGGGATTTACATCAGCTCCATGCTTGGTCACATCCAGGTAAGTGGTTCGAGAACTTACGCCAACGGGGTGAATTATTTCTACAACGGCCTTGCTGACCAGGTTACCGGAGATGCTATTTCGCAATACACACCCGGCAATATTACCATCAATACAACTTTTGTGGTTACGCTGTCTGTCACCATCAGCATTTCCGGAAACTTTGACATCGTACAGGGAAGTTTCAATGCCGATGCCTATAACATCAGCCTGGGCGGAAACTGGAGCAACAACGGAGTGTTTATTCCAGGAACCTCAACCGTATATTTTCTCAGTGTTGGTAATGTTTACGTAAGCGTTAGTAACTTTTACAATGTTGTTTTCGGAGGCTCGGGCACAGTTACAGCCAACGGAGCGCTTACCATCCTTGGCAGTGTAACCATCAACCACTATTTTGTTGGGGGATCGTATACGCATCAGGTATCCGGAAACTGGACCAACAACGGTACATTTGTCAACGGCACCTCGACCATTTATTTTGTGGGATCGGGAAATATTTTCATAACCACCGGGAATTTCTACAATGTTATTTTCGGGGGAACCGGAACCATTTCTGCCACCGGACCGATTGCTTTCTATGGCAATGTAGTCATTAACAACTACTTTGATGCAGGCACCTACGTGCACTCAGTGGGTGGCGACTGGACCAACAATGGAACATTTGTACCGGGTTCATCTACAATTAATTATGTGAACACAACTCCAGTGTCTATTGGCGAAACCAGTTTTTACACCATTGTGTTCTCAGGAACCGCTCCGGTTACTGCAACAGGCTCCATCACATTTGAGGGTGATGTTACCATCAATACCTACTTTGATGCCGGTAGTTACACCCACTATGTTTACGGCAACTGGACCAACAACGGAACTTTTATTTATGGCACTTCTACGATTCATTTTGCATCAACGGTTAACATCTACATCGGAACCGGAAGCTTTTACAACATCGTTTTTGCCGGTATTGCCAATATCTACGCATCCGGCTCGCTTACCATTTATGGCAGTGTTCATATTGTAAACCATTTCAATGCCGGTTCTTTCACGCATTATATTTACGGAAACTGGACAAACAACGGAGTGTTTGAGCACGCTACCTCAACGATTCATTTCCTGGGCAGCCTGAACATCTCAATTAGTGTTACCAACTTTTATCATGTGATCTTTGATGGTAGCGGAACAATAACTGCGGTTGGGTCGCTCACAGTGTACGGCAATCTGACGATTTTGCATCACTTCAACTCAGGCAGTTATAGCCATTACATCTATGGCAACTGGGTAAACATCGGCACATTCATTTACGGCACTTCTACAATTCACTTCGTCGGAAACCTGAATATTACGATTGGCGCAAGCAGCTTTTATCACATTGTGTTTGGTGGTTCAGGAACCATAACTGCTGTCGGTTCTCTGACGATCTATGGCGATCTGACAATCAATCACTACTTCAATGCAGGATCGTTTGCACATTACATTTATGGCAACTGGATCAACAACGGCACATTTATTCATGGCACCTCTACCATCCATTTTGTCGGGAACCTGAATATTGTGCTGAGCGTCAACAATTTTTATAATGTTGTTTTTGCAGGAACCGGATCCATTACGGCCACCGGCTCTCTGACCATTTACGGCCATATCACAATCACAAACCACTTCAATGCCGGTTCTTTCTTCCATTACATTCATGGCAACTGGATTAACAACGGAACATTTGTGCCTGGCACATCCACCGTTGTGTTTATTGGCACCAATGTATTGCAAACCATCAGCGGTTCAGCAACCTCCACGTTCTACATCCTCGAAGTGAACAAGGGATTGCGCAGCAGGATACTCGAAGTACTTTCACCCATTTCGATCACTGCCACCATCAATAACTGGCTGCTGATCACAAGCGGTACATTTAAACTTTCGTACGCTTCAAGCATATATCCCTTTATGAACGACGATCAGGCTGTAATTCCGGTTGAGGGTGGATTCTGGAATAATGGCGGAACCATCACAGGCGGTGATTTCTCCTGGTATGTGCATGGTTTGATTCGTGTTACGCTCGGAACTATCAACATTGGAACGCTAACCGGAAACTGCCTGTACTACTACACAGGTTCTGAAATCAGTATCGAAGGCGGGGAATTAGTCGTTGCTACTGGGTTGCGTGCTTTTACTATTGATCATACCGTTAATTTCTATATGTCGGGAGGTTTGATTATTGTGGCCAACATTGGCAATGACACCGAATATGCAAGTTTCTGGATTCCGGCAGCCGGTTCTTCATTCACCATGAGCGCCGGAACGATCATCATCCGCTATACCAGTACCTATATAAATCCGGTGGACTATCATAATGTGGCTGCAACTGTAAACATCACCGGGGGTGTTGTGCAATTTGCCGAAGAATTCATTGGTGGAACCCGCATTTACAGGATCGGAACCGGTTCGCACAACATCATGCCCGGCCTGGTGCTTGTGAATGCAGGAGTTTCTACCACAGTACTGTTCAACAACACGGTCAGGGTTTACGGAAGTGTGCTTATCAATGAGTTCACAGCACTGAATGTGAACAATTTCCACCTCTGGGTTGGCATCAACTGGACCAATTATGGGACCTTTGTATATGGCACAGGAACCGTAGAGTTCTTTGGTTCAGCAAACGGTAATATCAGTGCAAGCGATTTCTACCATGTGATTTTCAGCGGGTCGGGAACCAAAGTGGCAACCGGATCGCTCACGGTTCATGGCAATATCACCATCAGCCATAATTTCTCCGGTGAAACATTTTCGCATTATATCTATGGGAACTGGATAAATACAGGTGTATTTGTTTACGGAACTTCCACAATTTATTTTGTTGGAATCCTCAACACAACGCTGAGTGCCAGCGATTTCTACCATGTGATTTTTGCTGGTTCCGGAATCCGCACAGCCCTGGGTTCAATAAATGTGTACGGAAACCTTACCATTGAATACCAGTTCGATGCAGGTTCATACATCCATTATATCCATGGCAATTGGATCAATAACGGAATATTTAACTATGCAACCAGCACATTTGTGTTCAATGGCACTTTGGTTCAAACCATAGGCGGAAGTGCGGAAACAGTGTTCTACAGCCTGACCATTAACAATGCTTCGGGTGTGGTTTTGAATATGCATGTAACTGTAAACTACCTCCTTACACTTACATTAGGTCTGGTAACCACCGGAGATCATCTGCTTACGATCATGCCGGTGGCCGGCATCAGCGGTGGCTCCGTTACATCTTACATCAATGGGCGTCTGATCCGTGGTTTTGACGCGCCAGGACATAGGTTTTTCCCCGTGGGACGAATCGGATTTTACCGCCCCATTACCTACACTTATGTAACCCTGACAGGCACCAGCATGGTCGAGGTTGAACTGATTGAAGGTATGATCCCGGGAACCATTCCGGTTAACATTACTGCGCTCAACCGCTACTGGATGATCAGTCAGACAGGAGGTTCCAACTTTACCTATACTGTTACGCTTGACGATGAAGAACTGGTCAACTACCTTGGGCATGTCCGTATTCTTAAATGCGACATCAATGTTACTGTTCATACAACCACAACACCAAACTATACAAATGTGAATGTGTTTACCACTATTTCCTGTGTTGGATTGGGTATTGAACCTTGCACCGCACCCGACATGCCTCTGGTTACAGCAGATGCGAGCATTTGCTATGGCGATGTGGCTACTCTCGAAATTTTATCAGGCAATCTAAACGATGCTTTAACATGGGTCTGGTACGCCGATTCCTGCGGGTATTCTCCGGTGGGAACCGGTACTTCGGTGATGGTATCACCAGAGGTAACCACAACTTATTACGTTCGGGGTGAATCGCCTTGCGTGATACCAGTTGCATGTGTGAGCACAACGGTTACGGTTGTTCCCCTGCCTGCGATTCAATGTCCGGATGGAATTTGCATCAAAGCTGATGAGGGCGCCTTCCTGCTTAACAATGCCTTACCAGCCGGTGGGGTTTATTCAGGTGTGGGTGTTGTTTTGAACCAAAGCAACCAGTACATTTTTGATCCGCAGCTTGCCGGCGAAGGTTCTCATCTTTTAATTTACACTTATACCCATCCGGTTTCACAGTGTGTGAATGAGTGCAGTTTCTACATTACCGTAGGTTTGATCCCATACAATTTTGAAGTGAAAAATTTTACTGCAGAGCCCGGAACCTCCTGTTGCTTCAATGCCTGCAATACACTTTTTGTTGAAGATGTGGTAGCCGAATCCAACAGCAGCCTGCGCTTTATTGCCGGTCAGCGTATACTGATGACTCCCGGCATCCATTTTAAAGCAGGTTCAATTGTTCACGCGTATATCAGCAGGGATGGCTTATTCTGCTTAGAACAAAATATCTATCCTGATGTGCCTGTGCTGACACCCGACCTGGCAATCTGCGAAGGAGAAGTTGTTCAGCTTGAGGTACTTACCGGTAATCTGAACAGTGCCCAGACCTGGGTATGGTTTAAAAATTCCTGTGATGGAGGAATCGCCGGATATGGCAGCACGATCCTTGTAATGCCTTCTGAAACAACTACTTATTATGTGAGAGGAAAAGGTTCATGCCTTGTGCCGGGTCCATGTTCCAGTGTTACTGTTACAGTTCATCCGGTTCCGGTGGTAAGCTGTACCGATGGTTTCTGCATCACAGCTGATGAAGGGCCATTCCTGCTGACCCAGGGTTCTCCTTTGGGCGGAGTTTATTCAGGAGCCGGTGTTTTCATGAACGAAAGCAGCCAGTTTGGATTTTCACCTGCCCTGGCCGGAGAAGGCACACATGTGATCAAATATTACTTTACAGATGTGCTCACCGGATGCAACGATTCGTGTGCCTTCGCCATCACGGTTGGCCATATTCCTTACAATCTGCATGTTCAGGATTCGACCATCAACTTTGGTAATGAAGTTTGTTTCAATGCATGTAATACGATCACTGTTGAGGATTTCACGGCAAATCCGGGAAGCTTCTCACGATTTATCGCCGGAAAGCGAATTCGCTACCTGCCCGGAATACATTTTGAAGAGGGAGTGTTCATGCATGCATTCATAAGTACAAACGGAATCTTCTGTGAGGAAATTCCACTGATGAATTCCAAGCCTTATGAGGCTGATTCAATCAACACGCTTTATGACATCAGGAATGCACTTATTGAAGAAGGTTCTGTATTGTTCAGGGTATTCCCTAATCCTACGCCAGGGGTCTTTACTCTCGAATTAACACATGACATCAAGGCTGATGGTTTGATTGAAATCTACAATGCTTTTGGTAAAACACTATTGCAACAGCGCCTGAACGGATTAATCCGTTATAATTTTGACCTGACAAACAGGCCTGCCGGCATGTATATGATCAGGGTCAGAACAGATGATAATGTTCATATGATGAAACTGATCAAGCAATAGTATCACTCTGTTCTGAGTAGAATTTGTTTCTGAAGAACGATGTTCCCGCCCCACATTTTTCGTGGGGAGTGTTTCTGATGGAAATACCATTGCCATCGAAAGGATCATTAAAAACTAACTGAATGGAAGGAGAAGTCAGCAGGTATGGTTGATTATTTGAAATCCAGATAATTTCCATGCCTTGTGCGGGCGATCACACAGCGGGTCGCCCGCACCCATTATTAAAACAAGACACATTATCATTACAGTGTAATGCAGTCTTTACTTTTCTGATTTTTTGATACAACTTCTGTGGATGTCAGGTGTTTTATCGCGGGCCATCTGCTTTTTTTATTGCTTGCTTGTTAACTAAATGTTAAATATATTATAATCCTGGTATCAATTATAAACTAAATGCCTGATATACAATTATATATTTTATTTTAACTGTATATTTTTTTGAAACATTTTAACTATTTGATTGTTTATTGCTCTATATAAATAATATCAGCAATCAACTAAAAAAGGCTCATATGACAAAGATCAGACAAATCAGCTTACTGTTAGCATTCCTTGGACTTGGAATGGGGATCACCCATTGGGTTCAGGCTCAAACACTTAATAAAAGTTCTTTTTCAACCAACGGCTCAGTGAATGTGATGGTTGAGGATGAAGACAACATTTATGTTGGCGGAAGTTTTTCTCAGGCCGGATATCGTGGATCAGGCATTGCCATGATTGACACCAACGGAACAGTTGTTCCTGATTTTAACTCCCTTGCCAATGATGTTAACGTGGTCATACCCGATGGTACGGGTGGTTGGTATGTTGGAGGTTCTTTCTCGAACATACAGGGTAAAAATTATTTAATTCATATTCTTGCTGACAATACCATCAATCCGGTTTTTAGCCCTGCACCAAATAGTATTGTTCAGGCACTTTACCTGCACGGTTCCACATTGTATGTTGGTGGATGGTTTACGCAGATAGGCGGCCAATCCAGAACATATCTCGCTGCCATTGATCCAATTACAGGTACTGCCACCTCATGGAATCCGGTTCTAAACAATATTGTTTACAGCATTCAAAGGAATGGAAATATTGTATATACCGGTGGTTCATTCACCACTGTGAACGGACGCTCACATAATTATTTTGCAATGCTTGACGCAACCACAGCCGAAAGGATTTCGTTGCTAAGTGTCAACTCCTCAGTACATGCAACTGAGCAGGATGCTGAAAACATCTATGTGGGTGGTTCTTTCTCAGGCACTCAGGGATTGCAGGCGAGATACGGTTCGTTAATGGGAACCGGTAATGACCTTCCTCAAATGAACTTTCCGGATTTCAATTCTACTGTACATGCCAGCATACCCGATGGCTCAGGAGGCTGGTATGTCGGAGGTTCATTTTCTGGCGCAGGTGGTAAAAACTATTTGGTACGTATTCTTTCTGACAACACCATAGATCCCACTTTCAGTCCGGCACCAAGCAGTACCGTTCTTTCTCTGTATCTGCATGGTTCCATACTTTACGTAGGGGGATATTTTACTCAAATAGGAGGGCAATCAAGGACATATCTTGCAGCCATAGATGCCACAACAGGCGCTGCAACTTCCTGGGCTCCCAATCCAAACAGCTACGTTAACAGCATCACACGGCATAATAACATCGTTTATGCAGGTGGGCAATTCAGCATTATGAGCGGGCGTCAGCATTCAAATTTTGCGATGCTTGATGCTTCAACGGCTGATATAGTCTCACTTTTTAGCGTGAATTCAACGGTAACAGTTGTTGAACAGGACAATGATAACATCTATGTTGGGGGTTCATTCTCAGGTGCACAGGGTTTGCAGGCGAGGTATGGTGCTATGCTGGGCACCGGCAGCGACTTGCCTGAAATGAATTTTCCAGGGTTTACCTCTACTGTACATGTGAGCATCCCTGATGGCTCCGGTGGCTGGTATATTGGGGGAGCTTTCACAGGGGCAGGTGGTAAAAATTATTTGGTGCGTATGCTTGCCGATTATACCATTGACCCCAATTTTAACCCTGCCCCCAATAGTACAGTTTTTACATTGTATCTTCATGGCTCAACACTTTATGCAGGAGGGTATTTCACACAAATCGGAGGTCAGTCAAGGACACATCTGGCTGCCTTAGATGCCACAACCGGTGCTGCAACATCATGGGCACCTAATCCCAACAGTCTTGTTAATAGTGTAAAACGACACAACAGCATTGTTTATGCAGGTGGTCAGTTTAGCATTATCAGTGGGCGTCAGCAATCAAATTTTGCCATGCTTGATGCTGTTACCGCCGAACTGGTTTCGTTGTTAGGAGTCAATTCCACAGTACTTGGCGTTGAGCAGGACACTGATAACATCTATTTGGGTGGTTCATTTTCCGGTGCCCAGGGGTTGCAGGCACGATATGGTGCGCTTTTGGGAACTTCAGACGATAATCCTGCAATGGACTTTCCAACATTCAACAGCACAGTATACGCCAGTATCCCTGACGGTGCAGGCGGATGGTATGTGTCAGGGAGTTTCAGTGGAGTGGGTGGAAAAAATTATTTACTTCGTATTCTTGCCGATAATACTATTGACCCGAACTTCAGTCCTGCGCCCAATAATGTTGTTTATACGCTCCACCTTGACGGCAGTGTGCTATATGTTAGCGGACACTTTTCTCAGATAGGCGGACAACCCCGGCAATCACTCGCAGCTTTAAATGCTTCAACAGGTGCTGCTTTAGCCTGGAATCCCGGCGCAAACAATTATGCCAATTCCATTATCACCGACGATGATAACCTCTTTGTTGGTGGCGCCTTTACTGTTATTGCCGGACAGTCACGGAATTATCTTGCTGCATTTGACAAGGCAACCGGCAATATTACTTCCTGGAATCCGGCACCTAACAGTACGGTTCTTAGGCTTACGCACAGTGGAACTATCGTCTATGCCGTTGGCTCTTTTACCAATATAGGCGGCGAAAACAGAAATTATATCGCTGCATTGGAAAAATCGGGTGGTTCAGCAACTTCCTGGAATCCAAATGCAAATTCCTGGGTGTATGATATTTTGCTGGATGGTGCAAATGCCTATGTTGTTGGTAGTTTCAGTCAGATTAATAGTCAGGCGAGAAATCGGATCGCTCAGATAAGTCTAAGCACCGGAGTTCCAACTTCATTCAATCCCGATGCCAGTTCCACTGTGCACAACATCCGCAAATCTGGTTCTACGCTCTTTGTGGCGGGAGAATTCACCACTGTTGGAGGCCAAAGCCGTAACTATCTTGCTGCCCTCGATGCTGCAAGTGGAGCCGTGCTAAGTTGGAATCCTGCTGCCAATTCTTCTGTTTACACCTTAGCATTAAGTGGAACAAAATTATTTGCCGGCGGTAATTTTACTTACATGAAATTTACTAACCGAAATTATGTGCTTGCTATTTCCAAAGCTAACGGACAAATTACACCCTGGAACCCCTCAGCTAACAGTACCGTTTACACTATATTCCCTGATGGTAGCAACGCATATATTGGAGGCTTCTTTTCAGTTATTGGTGGTGAAACACGTAACAGGCTTGCACAAGTTAGTCTGAGTACCGGAACAGCAACTGCCTGGAATCCAGGCGCAAGCAATACAATTTACCAATTTGTCAAATCAGGTTCAACATTATATGTAGCAGGTGAGTTTACAACCATTGCCGGAGAATCACGTAATTATATGGCTGCTTTGGATGCATCCACTGGCAATGCACTTGCATGGAATCCACAGCCCAACGCTTCGGTTTACACCATAACAGTTCAGGGAACCAAGATATTTGCCGGCGGTGCTTTCACTTTTATGAAAGCTTTGAACCGAAACTTTTTGTTAGCTATTGCCAAAACTACCGGAAACATCACACCCTGGAACCCTTCACCCAACGGCACAGTGCACGGTATCTTTCCTGATGGCGGCAATGCATATATTGGCGGAAACTTTTCTATGGTTGGCAGCGATTCACGAAGCCGGATTGCCCAGGTTAGCCTGAGTACTGGAGTGGCTACCACATGGAATCCGGGTGCTAATAGTACTGTCTACAAATTTGCCAAATCGGGTTCTACCATATATGCTGCCGGCGAATTTACCTCTATTTCCGGAGAACCACGCAATTACATAGCTGCCCTCGATGTAACCAGCGGCAATGCACTTTCCTGGAATCCACAACCCAACTCATCAGTTTATACCGTATCACTTCAAAGTAATAATGTATTTATGGGTGGGAATTTTACTTACATGAAATTTGTCAGCCGCAGTTTCATCCTCGCTGTTTCCAAGTCAACCGGATATTTCACATCGTGGAACCCCACGGCCAACGGAACCGTATTCGCTTTGCTGTGTAATGGCAGTAATATCTATGCAGGTGGTAATTTTACCAATATTGGCGGCCAGAACCGAAACCGAATAGCAGAACTCAGCCTGATTACCGGTAATGCATCGTCATGGAATCCTGATGCAAACAACACAGTGTACGCAATTGCTAAAAATGGAAGTACTATATATGCTGGTGGCTGGTTTACCAATATAGGTGGACAGCCGCGTAACTATTTAGCTGCTATTGATAACAATGGATCCAGCCTGCCATGGAATCCCAAACCTAACAGTGTGGTTTACCAGATTAGAATTTCGGGCAATAATGTAGTTGTTGGGGGCAATTTCAACTTTATTAATGCGACATCAAGAAGCAACCTGCTGGCAATTTCAAAAGCGAGCGGCGAGGTTACACCGTGGAACCCTGCTCCCAACTCAACAGTAGTCACAATGAAGCTCAACGGAAGTAATTTGTATATTGGTGGTTCATTCTCTGTTGTAGGTGGACAATCAAGGTCAAGCATTGCAGAGATAAGTTTAAGTACAGGTAATGCTACTGCATGGAACCCGGGTGCCAATTCAACCGTGAATTCAATTGATCATTACAATGGTACAGTTTATGCCGGTGGAACTTTTACAAGTATCGGAGGAGAGCCGCGTAACTACCTCGCCGCC
Organism: uncultured Bacteroidales bacterium; assembly: GCA_964419945.1. GTDB lineage: Bacteria > Bacteroidota > Bacteroidia > Bacteroidales > JAAYJT01 > JAAYJT01. The sequence continues at coordinate 32,142 of CAYQRU010000001.1, forward strand.
CTCGACGGTATCAGTGGTAGTGCACTCGCCTGGAATCCGGCACCCAACTTTTGGATCAGGAAAATCTATATTGATGAAAACACGCTCTATGTCGGTGGCGACTTTACTTTAATTGGAGGAGAGACCAGGAGAAGGTTGGCTTCTTTTAGCCTGCCTTCAGAAACACTTACAGCATGGGATCCCAACGTAAATAATACAGTATTTGACATATTCTCAACGGCTACAACACTTTACATCTCTGGCTCCTTCAGTCAGGTTTCAGACGAAGAAAGAGGGCGTGCAGCTTCTTTTAATAAAAGCTCAGGTGTATTAAGTGATTGGAATCCAATGGCTAACAACAGCATTTACAGTATCGTTAAGAAAGGCAAGCTGTTGTTTATGGCAGGAAACTTCAGCAACATTGGTGGTAATCCTGCCGGAGGTTTTGCATCCATAAACCTCAACACCATGGAGTTTATACCCTTTTTCCCGGTTGCCAACAACATAGTCTATTCTGTGCTTCCCTCCGGTAAGCTGGTTTATCTTGGCGGTGCATTCTCTGTGATTGGTGGTGTTCCCCTGAATGGGCTTGCAACAATTTCTTACACCAATGATTTACTCATGCCCGATGTGGAAGACTATAATCCAAAACTTGCTGCGAATAATGGAACGGCTGCGGTAACAATCCTCGGCAATGGATTCCTGGGTGCTGTTACTGTGAAACTAACCAAAAACGGCGAGGCTGACATACCCATGCAAAATATTGTCATTATGGACGGTATTAAAATTGAAGGAACTTTCAATATCAATGGTGCTGCTTTAGGCTTGTGGGATATTGTAATTGAAGTTCCTGGCTTCGGTCTCGTTACCTCCTGTGCGCATGGCTGTACGTTCAGAGTCATTGCTCCGGGTTTTCCCTTGAACCTGCCGGTTCAAAACATCACCATGAACAGCCCCGACAACGAATGTTTTGCAGCCCTTGAAACCATTACCATTGCCGGGAGCGGAACCACAGTAATCGTAAACTCAGGAGCCAGCGCTGAGTTTGTTGCCTATAACAGTGTTACTGCCAAACCTGGCGCCCATTTCAGATCAGGTTCCAATGTTCTGATGCGCATCGAAACGGTGCATTACTTCTGTTTCAACGATGATTCGGAACTGCAAGCAACAGAACTCGTCGAAGAGCAAAAGCCTGATCCTGATTTTATTGATGACAATGAGGATTTCTTGTTCAGAGTATTTCCGAATCCTACCTCAGCAAGGTTTAATCTTGAATTTGCTGAACCAATTGAAAAAGTAAGCGTTGAAATATTCAATCTGCTGGGCAACCGTATTGCTTCATGGGAGTTATCAGGTTCAAACATCTATGAACTTGACATGCAATCTCAACCCAACGGTATTTATTTCATCAGAATTTCTGATGGAAGCTCGGGCAGGATGGAAAAGCTTATAAAAGACTGAACGATTCTAATATTTTTCAGTGTTAATCAGTGATCTCGAAATGCAGTCAATTAATCAGTTTCAGGGTGATAACTATATACCTGACATGATACAATATCATATGCTATCAATTGACTGAGCTTTTCCTGTACTTAAAATTGAAGTCAATTTTACCGTTTGAAACTTATTTTTAATTCTTCCTATGCGGATGGTAAACTAGATAGTGAACCACCCGCCTTTTTGTTATTTGTTAACGAAATGTTAAATTTTTCAGCAGGCTCAAAATGAAATTACCCCTATACATTGAATATCAGCTTTTTAATATTTTGTTTTAAAAATTATTTAGAAACATTATTAATAACCTATTGTTTACGGCGGTATGGTTTAATTACAGGTATTATCACCCCCTTAGTTCTACCGTTTGTCTAACCAAAAAACAAAATCTGTTATGCGGAATCTTTCTACACGTCAATTCGCGCTAACTGCAGTTATTGCTGCTTTTACAACAATTTTTAGCGCAGGCAACATTTTTAGTCAAACCCCGGTTGCCCATTATCCTTTCAGCGGAAACGCCAACGATGCAGTGGGCAGCAACCACGGCACAGTAAATGGCGCCACCCTCACCACCGACCGCTTTGGCAATGCCAATAATGCGTATAGCTTTGATGGGGTGGATGATTTTATTGGACTGGATTACAATTTTGGACCATTTACCGAATTAACAGTTTCGGCATGGTATAAAGTAACCGCCACTTCGCCTGATTTGCAGGCCATCGTTTCCAGTGATCATACGGCGAAGCTACTGCACATTCAAATATCAACTTCAGGAGATGTAGATAATGCAATTTATTTCAATCCGGGCCCGGGTAATTTGCTATTAAACCATCCGCAGCCCGCATTAAACCAATGGAGGCAAGTTACCATTACATCAAAGTCTGGCGAATCAAAATTGTACATCAACGGTGTGTTGATTGACACGAAAAATGCAACCTTTACAAGCATTACCGCAGCCAATTTGCTGAGAATTGGCTCAGGCTATTTAAATGGCCGCTTTTTTAATGGCTCTATTGACGAAGTAAAAATCTACAACACAGCCCTAACGGCTGCACAGGTATTGGCAGAGTATAATGCTACCAGCAACAATGGCCTAGTTGCCCATTACCCCTTTACCGGCAATGCCAACGATGCCGTGGGCACCAACCACGGCACGGTAAATGGCGCCACCCTCACCGCGGACAGGTTTGGCAATGCTAACAGTGCGTATAGCTTTGATGGGGTGGATGATAATATCAACATTAATCATAGCGAAGTTTTCAATTTCAGCAGTTACACGGTTTCCTTGTGGTTTAAATACAATGCCCCGGGAACTGCCGGAAAGGTTTATTGGTCGCTTATTTCGAAGAATAGTATTGGAGATGGCTATCAGGATGCGATTCACCTGTGGATTACAGAGAGTACTAAACAAACAGGTGGAAGAATTGGTGGTGGCGGCTCTTACGAAGTTACTTTTGGTTCTCCACCTGCGGTAAACGATGGCAGTTGGCACCAAACAACCGTTGTTTGTGATAACGCTAATGATGAAATCCGCCAATATTTAGATGGCATACTTATTTCAACCTCGCCTTTTACCGGCAATCCATTTAACAATAGTGCAAGCATTAAACTTGGCTTTTGGGAGGCTTATAATAATTTTTTTAATGGGGCAATAGATGAGGTCAAACTCTATAATACTGCCCTGACAGATGCACAGGTTAAAAGTGAATATAATGCAAGTCTGGGGCTGGTAGCCTACTACCCCTTTACCGGCAATGCCAACGATGCCATAGGCAGCAACCACGGCACGGTAAATGGCGCCACCCTTACCACCGACCGCTTTGGCAATGCCAACAGCGCTTATAGTTTTGATGGGGTGGATGATTTTATAAATCTTGGCAACTCGTCAACGTTCCAGTTTGCCAATCAGGTTACGGTTAGTGCTTGGTTTAAAACTACTTTGACAAGTGGCAACTTTAAAACCCTGGTTAGCAAGTGGTTTAGTGGAGGCACCACCCCCAATGGCGGCACCTTCAGCCTTAGCTATGAAACCAACGGGTTGCGGGTGATGCTGCAAAACCAGTCAGGGCAGAATTTAATAGCCCAAAGCAATGCCATGTGCAACGATGATGTTTGGCGCATGGCCACATTTACATGGGATGGCACAAACCTGCGTTTATTTATCAACGGGGCGCAAGTGGCAATCAACACTAATGCAGCGTTCGGCCCGCCGGAACTCAATAACCGCGATGTCATTATTGGTTCTGACACGCGATTTTCTCCCGGAACAGGCGACAGGCACTTTCCCGGTAGCCTGGATGATGTAAAATTCTACAACACAGCATTAAGCCCAACAGAGGTTTTAATCGAGTATTTGAATTCCGCTCCGAACCTGGCAAACTATGGCGAACAGTTCGGAAATATTGTTTACCTGAATGGAACCAACAATTACATCAACTGCTCCGGCAATTCGCAAAACCTTACTGATGCCCTTACCATAGAGGCCTGGATAAAAGTTCGTTCGCTGCCTGCTTCGGGCAAACTTTATGAAATTGTAAGCAAGCGCAGCTATTTTGCCACATCCCATCAGGATTTCCCCGTTTCGTTGACGCTGGGTTCGTCAGGCAAAGTTGGTTTTAACCTTTCGAAAGGTGATGACTTTACCAGTGACCTGAGTTTGACATCAACAACCACTATTCAGCCTGATGTCTGGTATCATGTTGCAGCCTCTTACACCGCAAACGGGACAGCACGCTTATTTGTCAATGGGGCACAGGAAGCCTCTGGTGATGCAACTTTTACCATCAGCAGCAACAACCAGCCCTGGGTAATTGGTCGAGCTTCGCAGGAAAATGGCGGCGGCGCCAATGCAACCTATTTTAAAGGCCATCTCGATGAAATTCGCCTCTGGAGTGCTGCCCGCACCCAGGAGGAGATTATCGCCCATATGAACAGCCAGCTTGCCGGCAATGAAACAGGCCTGATTGGCTACTGGGACATGAACCGCAACGGTCAGGGCGCCGGTTTGACTGTCGAAAACAAAGCAACTGCCACCGGTTCAGCGATGAACGGAACCACATTCGGTGATGCTTCCACACCGGTATTTTCCGTTGGATCAGATCAAACCAAACCCGGCAGCGGCAACGCCATCAGTTTCGATGGGGTGAATGACAGGGTATTAACGTCCCAGCAAACCCAGGCAAAGAACAATTTTACGATGGAGGCCTGGGTAAAACCTACCGGAACCACTACATTGCATGCCCAAAGTACATCTGGAACAAGTGGTGTGGGAGGAACCAACCGTTACCTGATTTTTCCGGGGCAATATGGCTCAGATGCGGGATCGGGATTTACAGTCGGAACCAATGGTGTTTGCGTTTTGGAGCACGGTCCCAATTATTTGCCTTCGCTATTGACATGGTCGGGAAGCATTTCGGGCTGGACACATATTGCCATAGTCTATACCAATAAACAGCCGTCTTTGTATGTGAATGGAATCCATGTGGCCACCGGGTTGCAGAGCATCAGGCCTAATGTTTATCCAACCAACTATATCATCGGTGGCGATGCTTACGGGTATTTTTTGGGTGAAGCAGATGAAATCCGCATCTGGGATTATCCGATGACTGAAGAAGATATCCGCGACAGGATGTGCCGCAAAATCACAGCATCCGATCCCAAATTCAGCAGCCTGGTTTCTTACTTCAACTTTGATGAGAGTGAAGGCGTAATAGCTTTCGACCTTAGTGGTAAAGGGTTTGATGCTACATTAACCAACGGACCAACCAGGATTGCAAGTGGCGCGCACATTGGTAATCAGAGCGTTCACAGTTATGTAAGCTCAGGTTTGCCAACAGCAAGTCTTAGCTACACGAATCAGGACAACCTTTCAGTTAGCTACACTTTTGGTTCATACACCGGGCAGGCCGGTACACATGTATATTATGTAAACGCAAAACCCACATCAGAAGCCGGTATTCCCAACGTAGGAACCAACGACCGGTATTTTGGGGTGTTTAGCGCCGGAATAAGTAACCCTGCTTACACAGCCACCTACAACTACGATGGAAATCCTTATGTTACCGGCAGCAATGAGCCGCTGCTGAAACTTTTCAAGCGCGGCAGCAATGCTGAGGAGGCCTGGGTATCCGCACAAGCCAGCCTTGATATTGGTTCCAAGACGCTGACCGCCACAGGACAAAGTACCGAATATATGCTCGGCGCTTCGATGGACGATTTCCTTGCCGCCTGGTATCCAATGGATGGTAATGCCCTTGATTCGATCGGATCTAACCATGGTACGATCAATGGAGCAACCCCAACAACCGATCGGTTTGGCAATCCCAACAAAGCCTTTTTGTTTGATGGGGTGAGCAACAGAATCAGTTTTTCCTCTCCGTGGACAACGCTGACCAACAATTACTCATTTTCAGCCTGGGTAAAACCTTCGGGGGATGGAGGTTATATATTGATTAACGGGCAAAACAGCTATCCCGCCCCTCCTCCGGCTCCATTTAACGGAACAAGTATGGGAGTTAACAATGAGCGTCGTCTTTTTGGCGATCACAGTGGAGTGGCGAATTTCACTTCAAATCCTGTTGTTTCAGACCAGGATTGGAATTGGTTGGTTTTTGTGCGTGAAAATGGCGTTTCCAAACTCTATATCAATGGAATTTTGCAGCCTAATACCAGCAACAGCGCCCCCAACACTCCGGCTGGTGGCGCATTTATTGGGGCGCTCACTAATTCACTTGGTTTCTTTAGTGGCGCCATTGATGACGTAAAAATCTACAACAAAGCCCTGACGCTCACTGAAATTCAGCAGGAAATGGAGCAATTTGTGGTGGATTCCAGGTTTGGAAATCATGTAAAAATGAATGGCAACAACGATTTTATCAACTGCAGCAGCGACCCGGCACTGAACATCACCGGGGCATTAACAGTAGAAGCCTGGGTTCGTCCATCTTCTTTTACCACAGTAAATCAGATTCTTCAAAAAGGTGGAACTGTAGGAACGCAGATTGACCGCGAAGGCTATCAACTCAGATTTGATGGGGGCACTTCACTCGGTTTTACGGTATCCAATGCAGGCAGCCAGGACGGTATTGGTATGAATGTGCAGCCCGGCGACCTGAATCGCTGGATGCATGTGGCTGCCACTTACGATGGCAGCACCATCAAGATATACCGCAACGGACAACTGGCTAACCAGAAGAATACTTCTCTGGTTATCTCACACAACAGCAATCCTTTGCTAATTGGTAAACGGCAGGATTCCTGGCACTTCAATGGAGACATTGACGAAGTAAGGATCTGGAATGTTGCCAGGACGAAGGTAGAAATCCTGAACAGTTTATCAGAGCAGCTCAATGGTGATGAGACCGGTTTGGTGGGATATTGGGATATGAACCGCGAAGGACAGGGGCAGGGACTGGTTGTGGAGAACAAAGCATTGGCCACTGGCAGCGCTTTGAACGGAACTACCAATGGCACTGCTTCAACTCCCGTCTTCAGGATGACCGAAGAAGGCGATCCCGGAGTTATCGGAGGTAATCAATCCATCTGTCAAACATCGGTTCCTGCCATGCTGACCAATGTTTCATCTGCCGTAAGTAATGGAACTTACCCTGTTTTTTATCAATGGCATGACAGCATCAGCAACGGTAACTGGAATTCGATCCCGGGTGCAGTAAACGCAACCCATCAACCGGCCTTGCTCAGCCAAACGACTCATTTCAGAAGGGAGGCCTCCATTGGCGATTTTGTCGGATTCAGCAATGTTGTTACGGTTGATGTGATTCAGATTACCGGTAATCCCGAAGAATTTCCGCAGGAGGAATGGAACATTTATGCTTACAATGGGGCTATCCTGAATTTAACAGGACTAACCTATCGTGGTTACTATTCAGCCAGCACGGTGAATATTGATACCCGAAATCACTGGGATCAGAATGCTTCGCCTTCGCAGGCTGCCGGTTACGAGGGCTGTTCAGTGCCCAACGATAATTTTACCTTTGTAATGAAACGCCGCGGTTTCCCAGAGGGGCAATATGTAATCAATATTCCGGGGCACGATGACAATATCAGGATTTATGTGAATGGTATCCAGGTGTTCGAGTACAACGGATGTTGCGTTAGTCATAGCAATATCACCGCAGGAACTTTGGATGAAAACTCGACCGTTGAGGTCAGAGTAATTGAAGGCGGTGGCGGTGCTTATGCCGCTATAAATTTTGTTCAGACCTCACTGCAACCCGGTGTAATCGCCGGAAACCAGAACAGTTGCGGCAGTTTTACTCCTTCGTTGCTCACCAGCACCCAAAATGCCTACGGCGGAGAAACCCTGACCATCACCTACCAGTGGCAGGATAGTATTGCCGGAGGAGCCTGGAACAATATTGCTGACGCATTTAATGCCACATACCAGCCACCGGCGCTCAGTGAGACGACATGGTATCGCCGGTTAGCCATCAATGGCAGCGAAACACTTCCCGGCAACGAAATTCAGATTACCATCAGCTATCTTGCCGGCGACCCGGCTATTTTTGGTGAAAATCTCTGGAATATTTATGCTTACAATGGCAATGATATCAATTTGGGCAGCGCTGTGTACCGTGGTTTTTATTCGGTTGGAAGCGTGAATGTAGATACCCGCCACCAATGGGATCAAAACGCTTCACCATCATCGGCAGCTGGCTATGAGGGCTGCCTGGTGAATAATGACAATTTTACCTTTGTAATGAAGCGCCAGGGTTTTGCTGAAGGTTATTACCTGATGAATATTCCGGCACATGATGATGGTATCAGGGTGTATGTGAACGGGCAGATTGTGTTTGAACACCTGAGTTGTTGCGACAGCCACTTCAATATTCCGTTAGGAAATCTGGATGCAACCTCTACTGTTGAGATCAGGTGTACTGAAGTCAGCGGACCGGGTTATGCAGCCGTTGAGTTCCTTTTGAATCCGATTATTCTAAATTACAGAAGCAAAGCTTCCGGCAACTGGAGTGCTGCATCCACCTGGGAAGTATCGGATGGCGGACCCTGGACTGACGCAACACAAGCTCCCACAGATGCAAATGGAACCATTACCATCCGGGCTGATCACACTGTAACCATAAACAGTTCTGTAACAGCCGACCAGATTACCGTGGAAACAGATGGCGTTCTGATGATCAATTCAACATTAACCTTGGGATATGCTCCCGGCGATGACCTCGTGGTTAATGGTACTTTGATTTTGGAATCTGCTACCATACAGGGTACAGGATCCGTGGTGATAACTGCCGCGGGAGTCGCTAACCTTAATGGGGGTGGGACCAAGAATCTGAATGCTTCGTTTATCAACAACGGCGTCTTTAACTGGAACGGCGGAACCATCGGCTACAACAATGTTCTGACCAACAACGGTACGATGAATATCAACGGAAATAATGATATTCAATCCTGGTTCAACAACCTGTTCTTTGTCAACACCGGAACCATCATTAAAAGCAGTTCAGGGACAACCCGCTTTCTGTATATGAATGTTCAGAACAACGGTACATATATACTTAATGCCGGTACCCTCAGGCTTGAACCAGGCGGGCAGTTCCAGAACAATGGTTTGCTGACGCTTAACAATTCCACACTTTCAAACGGTGGTTACACTTTTAGTCATAACGAAGGCGCTACAATAGCTGGAACAGGTAATTTTACCACCTCCGGTATCACCCTGAATGCATCGCTGGTGGTAGCCGAAGGAATTACCTTCAGTTCCACCGGAAATATTGAGGGTAGCGGAAGCCTGACAATCAACAATGATTTATCCATCCAGTACAATATAACCGGCAGCGGAAGCCTCACCATCAATGGTAATATTACATGGATCAGTGGAACTATCAACCGGCCTTTAACTATTAATGAGGGCCGAACCATGACTGCTAACGGTGGTAATGATAAAAACCATAACGCACCCATCGTCAACAACGGAACCATTAACTGGCAGGATGGAAGGCTGCTGCAATCGGCCACGATCACCAACAACGGCGTTTTCAACATTAACGGCGGTAACATATACCAGCGTTGGTTTGCCGAAGTGTTCTTCGTAAATAACGGAACCCTTGTTAAAAACAGCGCCGGCACCAATACTTTTGACTATATGTATGTGCAGAATAATCCCACCGGCACGATCAAGGGAATTGGAACCATCAACTTTACCAATGGATTCCAGTTTATCAGCAACGGAACCATTGCACCCGGAACTTCGCCGGGGATCCTCAACATCAACAATGCCCAACCCTTATCTGTCAACAGCATACTGGAAATTGAAATGAACAGCGGCAGTGGACCCGGAACCGGGCACTCACAACTGCAACGCAGCGGTAACCTAACGCTTGGTGGAACACTCAGAGTCATCGAAACCGGCAGTGTTCCAAACGGGACTTACATCATCATACAGCTTACTTCCGGATCCATTTCAGGAAATTTCTCAACTGTCGAACTACCGGCAGGCTACGAACTCATGCTCAGCTCCACCACTGTTGCCGTATCGCGTAATGCTCCCTCCATTGCATGTCCCACCGACAGGATTGTCAATGCTCCTGCCGGACAATGCAGCACGGTTGTAAACAATATTGATCCGGCTGTTGAGCTGGGTCAGGACTACACCTATACCCTCAGCGGTGCTACCACCGGATCAGGAAATGGTTCGGCAAGCGGATTATCATTCAATGCAGGTGTTACCACAGTTTCCTATGCACTGACCGGAAATCCGGGTGAAAGCTGCTTATTCACGGTAATGGTGAATACGAATGTTGTTCCTGCGGTCAGCATCAGCGCCAGTGCCAATAATATCTGTCCCGGAACCACGGTTACATTCACTGCATTTCCAACTTTGGGCGGAATCCCATCGTATCAGTGGAAAGTTAACGGCCAGCCCGTTGGAACCAACAGCAACCAGTTTGAATCGAATACCTTGGTCAACAATGATGTTGTAACGGTTGAAATGACCTCTTCACTTTTCTGTGCGAATCCTTCAGTTGTTACATCCAATACTGTAGGAATGGTTGTAAACCAGGTAGTTACTCCATCGGTGAGTATCAGCATCCCTTCAACAGAAGTATGTCAGGGTGCGAATGCAGTATTTTCTGCTACACCTGAAAATGGCGGAAATCCTTCATATCAGTGGAAACTCAACGAGATTAACGTGGGAGAAAATAGTCCGGTTTTCGTCTCCAACAGCCTGTCTGATGGTGACGTCGTGCATGTGGTGATGACCTCCTCCCTGCTATGTGTAACCCAACCTACCGCCACATCCAACGCTATCACCGTAAGCATCATTCCACCTGTTGCTGCATCGGTCAGCATTCAGGCTTCTGATAATGCCATCTGTGCCGGAACCGAAGTTGTCTTCACTGCCTCACCAGTGAACGGGGGCAGTAATCCATCCTATCAGTGGCGCATCAATGGACAGCCTGTCGGATTAAACAGTCCGGTATTTGCTTCGGCTAACTTTCAGAACGGCGACCTCATTAGCGTTGTGATGACTTCAGATATTCAATGTGCGGTAAATCCAATCTTTTCGAATGTCATTCAAATGACTGTGTACCCCTTGCCTGTTGTTACCATAAGCGGTTCTACACTCATCTGCTCCGGAAATCCTGTGGTTCTTACCGCAACCCAGGGTGCATCCTATCTTTGGAGTAATGGCGCTACAACGCAAAACATCAGTGTTTCCCAGCCCGGTTTGTACTCGGTAGTCGTAAACAGCGTGAATGGCTGTGAAGGATCGGCACAAGTAAATGTAAGCCTTGGACCTCAAGATGTTACTGCATTCAGTCTTTTAACACCGACCGATAATTCATTTGGTGTTCAGGAACCTGTATTTTTCTCCTGGGAACCATCGGACAATGTTGCGGTATATGACTTTTACCTGTGGCGAACCAACCAGCAAAAGCCTGATAATCCGACAGTTGCCGAACTGACCGGAAACAGCTATACCTACCCCGACTACCTGAATAAGAACTTCATGTACAACTGGCAGGTAGTTGCTCGAAATTCCTGTTCGGAGTTTCAGAGTGCCATTGGTACTTTCTCATTCCAGGTATTTACTGACCTTGAGGTTTCCATCGTTAGCAGCCCGGCAACAGCATTCGCAGGAGAAACCAAATCGGTGAGCTTCACGGTTACCAATACCGGCAGCGTGGGTACCGGAATCATTCCCTGGCGTGATGATGTAATCATTTCACAGTCAGCGGTTTTCAATCCGACAACAGCTACCAGGCTTACCTCAGCCAATAATATACAGTCGCTGGCTCCGGGGCAGAGCTATACCCGGACTATAAATTTCACATTACCGGTCAATATCGAAGGTGATTACTATGTCTATATCAGGATTGACGCTACCAACACCATACCCGAAACTGATGAAACCAACAATGTGGTTCGTCCTGAAGAACCTATGGTCGTGAACTTACCTCCTTTACCTGATATTGCAGCGAGCGATGTGCAGTCTTTATCAGGAACCATCATCCCCGGGCAGAATCTTACGGTCGGATGGAATGTTGAAAACATAGGTAATGCTACTGCTGCTGGAGGCTGGAGCCAGAGGGTTGCTGTGATTTCAGGGCAGCAAACTTTGGTGCTTGGATTTTTGTCCTATAACGGCGCATTGGAAGCCGGAGCAATTTTATCGCAAAGCAGCAGTTTCCAGGTGCCACAATTTCCCTCAGCAGAAGGAGATGTTTATTTGCAGGTTCGTCTGATCCCCAATTCGGCTCTGGTCGAACGACCCAATGCTACAGCCAACAACACAGCGCTTTCGGATCAGACCATAGTTTTCGAAAAACGCCTGAGCCTGACACCTGCACAGCACAGCCTGCCCGAAAATTCGACCAGTCCGATGCAGGTGATGGTTTACAGAAGCGGAAACCGTGATGAGGCCTTAACTGTAAACCTGAACGTTTCGCAATCCGGTCGCATGAACCTTCCCGCATCGGTGGTCATTCCTGCCAGTCAGGCGGGTGCTCCGTTCCACATCACAGCCATTGATAATGCGCTAATAGATGGCGATATAGCACTCGACATCACAGCCTCTGCCACCGGCTTCCCGTCTGCTTCAACCAGCCTGACCATTGTGGATGATGAAATTCCTTCAATCAGCGTTTCGGTCAGCCCCGCTGAAGCAACCGAAGGTGAGACTTTCCAACTCACTGCAACCCGAAACCTTGTTACACAAAGCCCACTTACAGTAAGCCTGTTCACAACCAAATCTCATCAGATTACATTGCCTGCAGGCGTCGTAATTCCGGCAGGTGAGAGTGCTGCCAGCCTCGATGTCCCGGTGGTGGACAACAATATTCCTGAAGTTACTGATAATGTTACGATTACAGCTTCGGCAACCGGGTTCATACCGGCACAGACCAACATCACCATCCTTGATGATGACATACCCCAGATAACGTTGTCCATCAATCCCGCTACGATCTCCGAAGGAGGCGGCCCACACGCTTCCTGGGGAGTAGTGCAGCTGGTGCAACCGGTCAATACACCCATACAGGTTCATATCAGCACCAATGTTGCGAACCAGGTGTTTTTCCCGGCAATGATAACCATTCCTCAGGGTCAGATTCAACAGCAGTTCAACATAGGGGCGATTGATAACAGCATCCTTGATGGGAGCAGGACTATTGTGATCACCGCATCTGTGTTTATTTCATCCTGCGGTTGCAGTGCGTCGGCCTCATCAGGTGGAGTTTCATCGCAATCGCTTACCATACTCGACAACGATGGCCCGACGCTTTCCGCAGCGGTGAATCCGTTTGTGGTTCCTGAAAATCAAAGCAATGCAGGCATCCTGACCATTACCCGCAATACATTGGGGGGAAGTGCCATTACCGTGAGCATCCAGAACAACCGTCCCGATGAGATTGAAATTCAAAACGAGGCGGTTATTCCCGAAGGTGCTACCTCTGTGGACGTTTCCTTTAACACCCTCGATGATGGTATTGAAGATGGCCAGCAGATTGTTTCTCTCACTGTTTCGGCAGCAGCTTATGCTTCAGGCTCTTGCTGGGTAATGGTTAGCGACCGCAATTTGCCGGATTATGTAGCTAAGAATCTTATCATTTCGGGCAATTCAGTATATCTGAACCAGGCTCTCAACATCAGTTTTGAGGTAACCAACCAGGGATTTGCCCTTGCAGCTGCAGGAGCTGAAGTGAAAATCTTCCTTTCAAAAGATCAAACCATTGACAACAACGACACGGTTCTGCTCACGCAACTTACTGTATCACCGTTAAACATCGGGCAATCATTTGCAGTGTCGCACAATTTCATACCCATAAATACTGTAGGAAACTACTTCGTGATTGCATCCATTAATGCCAATGGTGCCCGAAATGAGTTGATTTCAATCAACAACACCACCAATGCTGTACCGGTTACCATTCTGCCCGATTATACAGCCACTGCATCGGTTAACGGCGATGTTTTCAATGGAACTACTCCCATAACCATTAACGGGGTTACGCAAATGGTCAATCGCGCTCCGGCTCCCAATAAACCTGTGGAGGTTTATATTGTGGTGAACGGAGCAAGGCGCACCCTTAACGCAACCAGCAATGCCAACGGACAATTTTCTGTAAGTTTCGTTCCGCTCAACGGCGAAGCCGGTGATTATCATGTGGGTGCCTGCTACCCGGGGCAGGGACTGAACGAAGTACAGGACACTTTTGTGATTCTTGGCGCCAGACATACAGTCACTGATTTCATTGTTTGGGACATATTTGTAGATCAGCCCCAATCGTTTACGCTCGAAATAGCAAACGCAAGCAGCCTTCCTGTCAGCAATGTTCAGTTGCAGGTGTTGTCGGCACCTGCCGGATGTAATATTGAGTTTACTCCCATAGGAAATCTTACTGGCAATTCAGTGGCCACATTGAATTATACAATTACCGCCTCAGCGATCACACCCGGAAACAGATACCGCGAAGTGAGTCTGATGCTTACAACCGCAGAAGGAACACAATTCAGGTTCAGTACCTGGTTTTTCAGCAGGGCAACCAAAGGCAACATGAAGGTTGAACCTGTTTCACTCAATGCAGGAATGGTAGTGGGAACCTCAAACATTGTGGAGTTTGGAATATTGAACAATGGCATGGCCGCCACAGGTGATATAAATGTGTTGTTACCGGAATTAGGCTGGATGAGCCTGCTGAGTCCCGCTGTGATTCCTTCACTGCAACCCGGACAGTCTTCAGTTGTTACACTGCGGCTCACTCCGGGCAGTGATCTGCAACTGAACAATCCTATTTCTGGCCAGATTGTACTCACTGCATCAAATGCCAACAGTGTTCCCGTGCCATTCGTGTTTGAACCCATATCGGTTGAAACCGGCGACCTGCTGGTGGATGTGGTGAACGAATACACTTACAATACCGTTGCTGCTCCCCACCTGGCAGGTGCTTCAGTCAGAGTACTGCACCCCTATACAGGGCAGGTCATTGCACAAGGCACCACCAACCAGGACGGTCATTTCCTGGTTCAGGGCATCAACGAAGGATTTTATACCCTGCGGGTGAGTGCTGACCGCCACAGCAGTTATGATAACAACATTTTTGTCAGAAAGGGCCAGGTAAATCTTGAGGTGGTGTTCCTCGCTTTCCAGGCCATCACTTACTCCTGGAATGTGGTTCCTACCATGATTCAGGATGAATACTCCATTAACCTTGTGGCAACATTTGAAACGAATGTACCAGCACCAGTTGTAACCATCAATATGCCGGACACCCTTCCTCAACTAAATTTTGGCCAGACTTTCCCGTTCATCGTGACTTTAACCAATCATGGTTTGATCCGTGCCAGTGATGTACAGTTGAAATTGCCGGAAGATGCTGAATATGAATTCTTTGCCAATGTTAACCTCATTGATATTCTGCCCAATACCTCTGTTCAGATTCCGGTATTGATGCAACGCCGTCAGGTTCAAACGTTAAGCCGTGAAACAAAATGTCGCGATTTTGCCATTGTAAGCTTCAAGTTTGAATGCGGACCCGACGATCAGATGCGGGTAGTCGTTGATGAAGTTTATTACCAGGGCAGGGTCTGTTATGATGTTACATCTCATACCCTGGACCTACCCTGTTTTAATTGCGATATCGGATATGGACCGGGTGGTGATGGAGGTTCTTATTATTTTCCATTCAAAATACCAACAGCACCCTACCAAAAGAAAAAGCAAGGGTGTGATCCCTGCCTTGCCGATTTTCTTAATGCAGCCCTCGATTGCTCGCCGGCTCCGAATGTATTTCTGGTTGCCGGTAAAAGCCTTGTCACAGGTGGAAAAGATTCATCAGTTCCTAATTTGATTGATCCAGCTATAAAAGAAGTTGTTGATAAGTTGGTATGTGCCTTCAAACTTGGGCATTCTGTTGGTTGTAAGCTCAATAAGGAGTTCTTCGGCGGTGATCCTCCCTTGCCACTGAATGTGCTGGCTGCACCACCTGAATTTCTACGCGCTTTTGATGATCTGGAGATGTTTGTAAGAAGCGCATTCGCGGTTAAAAACTCAGCGGAAGAAGTATATGGTCAGGCTCTGTTCAATGCGCAGGACTTCGATGTTTTGCATGGCTCATTCCTGGCCAACATTCAGCAGTTATTGCCTGTTGATCCAATCCAGCAGAACGAATTGACTGACCTGTTGTCACAATCCGATATCAGTCAGGCGCTACTAACCGGGTTTATCAACCGATGGAATACCAGCCTCGAAGCCTGGGGGCAAAATATCTTTACTCCCAATCCTCAGTACCCGGGTATTATCAACAAAGAATTGCTCGACGAATACGGACTGTCTTTTGATACAGTGGTGAATTATACTGTGCAGAGGGGCCTGGAATATATTACTGATCTGTTCAATATCTCCTTTGACTTCATGAATGAATATGCCGACCAGGATCGCAGTTCGGTTTGTGCTACGGTTACCGTTCAGTTTTCGCAACGCCTGACCATGACCCGCGAAGCATTTGAAGGGACACTCACCATTTTCAACGGTCATGGTTCTGATCCGATGCAGAATATTTTGCTGGATCTCGAAATCCGTGATGAAAATGGGGTGCTGAGCAATGAATTATTCCAGGTAGAAACTAAATCACTGAATCAGCTATCCGGAATAGATGGCAACGGCACTTTGAACGCACAGGTTGAAGGATCAGCAGTCATTCAGTTCATTCCCGAACGTGGTGCTGCACCGCTTTCTCCGAAGTATTATTCTTTTGGCGGGACCTTGTCATACCTTGACCCATTCACCAATACAATTTATGAACAGAAGCTTTTCCCGGTAACCCTTCAGGTCAATCCCAGTCCCGATTTGTATATTAATTACTTCATGCAACGCGATATTTATGGAGATGATGCCCTTACCGAACCCATTGAACCTATGATCCCTGCTGAACTGGCAGTGATGATTGAAAATCGTGGATTTGGGACCGCTTTTGCTGTGAACATCGAATCAGCTCAACCCCAGATCATCGAAAATGAGAAAGGCGTGCTGATTGATTTTGAGATTATTGGTTCGAGCCTGAGCGGACAGCCCAGACAACTCGGATTGCTCAATGTGGACTTTGGTGATATTCCTGGTGGTGAGATCCGGGTTGGGCAGTGGTGGTTTACCAGCACGCTGCTTGGTCATTTTATCTCTTATGAGGTAGAGGTGAACCATCTCAACAGCTTTGGCAATCCCGATCTGAGCCTGGTGAGTGAGGTGAAAGTTCATGAACTTATTAAAGGGGTAAGGGTTTACGGTACCCAGGATGATAGCATTGGCGACTTCCTGGTCAATGACATACCAGATTCGGGCGATATTCCTGATGCGCTTTATTACTCCAATGGTACAGTAGCTCAGGTATTCCAGGCCGTTTCTTCTTCAGTTGATGGACAGGTAAGCCTCAATGACATTGAAATTCAGCTTACTGTAAATCCATTTGTTTCGGGATGGAATTATACCCGGCTCAACGATCCCGGCAACGGCTTGTACCGGATTGTGAGTTGCACACGTCAGGATGGACAGGTTATCCCACTCGACAACATTTGGCTCACCTATGTTACCATTCCTGATGGCGGCGAACCAATCTACGAAAACAAACTTCATTTCCTTGATATTTTCAGCAGTACTGATCCGGTAAGCTATACAATTGTTTTTGAAGCCATTGACCAAAACTTCCCGGAGGTTCTTTCCATCAACGGCTTGCCTGCCAGTGGTGTTACTGACACCCCGATTACCAATCTCGAAGTTGTTTTCAACAAACCGATTGATCCAGGCACTTTCGACTACCAGGATATCACACTTAGAAACCAGGGAGGCGCTAACCTTGCTGACTCAACCTTAACAATAACCCAGGTCAATGCAACAACGTTTGATGTGGATATTTCATCAAAAACAACTGCCAACGGATTCTTCACCTTTACGGTTCAAACCGCAGGCATTGCCGATCTGATCGGAAACTTCGGACAGGTGGGTAAACAGGTTTCGTGGATACAATCCATCAATACGCCGGCTATTATTTTCTTCTCCGGGCTTCCGGAAATTCCCGGCCCACCAATTGACGAACTAACTGTAATGTTCAACATGCCTATCAATCCGGCAACGTTTACGACCAATCAGTTGGTTCTCACCGATTCTGAAAATAATCTCATTTCCACAGCATCCCTTGTGATTACAACAGAGAGTCCCAACAATAATCTGTTCCGCATCAGTGGGCTACTTGCTCTTTCGGGAGTTGATGGCGCCTATGGCCTCACCTTCAAACTAACCGAAATAGTCGGAGAAACCGGTCTGACCGGCTTTATGGATCAAACCGTATCCTGGATGGTGTGCCAGATACCTGCTCCACAAGCAAATGCAGGACCTGATGCAGCAATCTGTCAGGGAACTTCTTATCAACTTAACGGAAGTTTAAGCAATGCCGGATCATTCTTATGGAGCACTTCCGGCACCGGTACTTTTGACAACAACCTGGTACTTGATCCGGTTTACACCCCGAGCCAGTCAGACATTCTGAATGGTTTTGTAAACCTTACACTGACAGTTCAGGCTCTGCATCCCTGTGCACCTTCAGCAACCGATGTGTTGAAGCTAACATTTATTCCGGCAAATAATAATTCAGTAAGTATCATTTCAACAGCATATTATTTGTGTTCAGGTACTCTTGTAAAATTCACTGCTACGCCCTCTAACGGAGGAGCTGTCCCGGTATACCAGTGGAAGGTCAACGGACAAAATGCCGGAACCAATGGATCTGTTTTTGAAACATATGATCTGATGCCCGGCGATCAGGTATGGGTGGAAATGACTTCATCGCTTGCTTGCCCTGCACCGGCTACAGCAGTATCCAATGTCATAGCTCCTACTATCCAGTTAACGCTTGTTCCCGAAGTGAGCATCACGGCTACTGATACCGTTATTGTTGAGGGAACGATGGTTACATTTACAGCAACGTACGACAACGGTGGTGAGTTTCCAACATTTATCTGGATGTTGAACGATATTCCTGCAATAGCGGACCTTCCTGTATTCTCCAGCAACAATCTTCAGAACGGTGACCAGATACATGTGTTACTGTATTCGGATTATGAATGTGCTCTGAACCCGGCTGTTTCCAATATCATACAAATGACGGTTCAACCTGATACAACAGTCAGATGCCCCGGGCTTGTGGTTGCTTCAATACATCAGCCACCGTTTGCATTAACAGGTGGTTTACCTGTTGGAGGCATATACAGCGGCATCGGGGTTACGGGCAATGTTTTCGATCCGGCAGTGGCAGGCCTGGGTGAAAAAATCATCACCTATACCTATACCAATCCTGAAACCAATTACACCAAGAATTGTACATTTGTGCTCGCCGTGAATGACCTGCCTCTCACGCAGTTGGTTCAGGATTTGATTGTTACGCAAGATTATGACACATGCTTTGCAGCTATGCAAAGCATTACGATCGCGGGCAACGGAACTTCAGTTGTTGTTGAACCTGAAGGTTCGCTTCATGTCGCTGCAGCACAAAATATTCTTATTAAAGATGGTACATGGGTGATGCCAGGTGCTCATGCGCATTTCAGGATCGAAAAAGGAAATAATTTCTGCATAAATCCAACGCCGGTTGTTGCTGTGGTTGACTCTGTTCCTTCTGACAAATCTCCGGCCAAGAATCAGCTAAGTGCAGCAACTTTGAGTGATCAGGAAATGTTCAAGATTTATCCAAATCCTACAAATGGGCGGTTTAATCTTGAAATTACCGGTTCAACCGGGTCTGTTATCGTTGAAATATTCAAAGCAACCGGCGAACTGGTGTTCGAACGGAAACTACTGAGTGAGCAGTTATGTGAATTTGACCTGAGCACTTTTTCCAGGGGAATATACATCGTACGAATTACAAATGATTTAAAAACCAGTTTCCGGAAACTGATATTGAAATAGCTTTCTAAATTCGCACGAACATGGCCTTCTGTTATGGTTTAAGGCCAGGGTTCAGTATTTGCTCCCATCTGAAATGTTGCTGTTAATCACCTAAATAACTAAAAATGAAAAGATTCCACATCGTCCTGATGTTGGTCTTACAACATTTTTCTATCATCGCCCAGGATAATAACCGTCATGTTTCTTGGAGATATTACACCACCGGAAACACTGGCATACAGGGTGATTACGCCGAAGCCCTCTGGATTGATCATGATGGCAACCCTTATATTGGTGCCTACAATCCGGGGTGGGAGGAAGGTGGTTTTGTAAAGTATAAACAATCAGAAAACAGGTGGATTAACTACTCCAACGTGAATTATCCGGTTATTGGAGATATCAACGATGTGGGTGCATCGCGAATCAGCGACATGGTGGAGGATGTCAGTGGTGTTTTGTGGATGGCTCACTGGCGTGGTCTTTTAAAATTCGATCCGGCAGTGGGTGCAGGTTCTTTGCAATTTTGGGGTGCAAACAATTCGATACATCCAGGAGGGCGCAGCCGCGAAATTGCCCTTGCCCCTGATGGTTCGCTGTGGATAGCGGTTATTTCGGTAACATGGGGAAATGGTGGATTGGTACACTTTAATCCTGCTACCAACCAGTGGCGCTACTGGGGTTATGGCAGTTCGGCCAACAATTGGCCCAGCCTCGTTCCTTTTTGCGATAATGTTTCGATACAGGAAAAACCTAGCGGAGGCTATACCGTGTGGGTAGCAGCCTCTGGAGGTGTAATTGCCTTCGACAGCAATACCCAGCTATTTACCCTCTACACCTTCGATTATAATCCGGGAGAACTTGTCAAAACACCGGGTCATAATTGTGTTGATAACGATAATAATCTTTGGATGATACGTTTCACCGGAACCGCTCCATTTTACTCACTCGACTACAGAACCCAGGCCGGACAGTGGCACACACCGCCGCAGCCTCCTGTTTCATCAATCCTTAACGAAATATGGGCTTTCAAAGCATACGGAAATCTGAATGTATTGCTGGTTGACGGCAACAGCACAGTATGGCATTTTAATGGTGCCTTTTGGGTAAGCAAAGGCGCCTGGAAGGATGGAGCATACACCTATGCCGTTGATATGGACAACAACGGAAATATCTGGGTTACAGGAGTTGGAGGTGCTGCCAGAAGAAATGCCCAAACCGGAACCTGGCAGCGTTACCGGATTACAAACAGTTCCCAGATGTCGTACTGGGTAGATGATATTACCATTGATAACCAGGGCAATGTGTGGATGACAGGTAATGCAGGACCAGGCGTTGGTGGTTTTCAAAAGTTTGACGGAACCAATTGGAGCAACTTCAATGCTCATACATATGGACTGGGGTTCCCTTTCCCGTTTCAAACCGATAATGTGGAAGAAATTTGCTACCGTCCGTCAAACAACAACATCGTCATCAATCCTGTGTTTGGTTACCTGCACACCTGGAATGGCAGCTCTTTTTCATCGCTTAATTATACTCACCACCGTTCGGCTGGCATTGTTGAAGATTCGCAAAACAGACTTTGGAGCCTGGGCGAATATTATAACCTTAAGTATTGTTCGGGCAACAACTGGGTTTCTGTATCTTTCGATGGCTGGGGTTCACGCATTGTGAAAGATCCCACCCGGCCCGGAACCATATGGGCGAGTTCTGGAGTTCAGGTGCTACGAACGGATGGAACCTATCAGTTTTCACGCTACAATACCGACTTTCAGCAACTCGATCCGCAGAGTGACCAGTTTACAACGGTGGCTGCCGCCCCTGATGGCATTGCATGGGTGGGTAGTAACAAAGGCCTTTTCAGGATCAATGCCGGTAACGGTTCTTACCAGTTTTACTCACCGTCGAATTCAAATATCCCCGGTAATTTGGTTTCACCCCTTGCCACTACAAGCGACGGACGTGTATGGTTCACAAATTTTGGAAGCACCGGCGACCAGGGGCTTGGCTGGTTCGATGGAATCCAGTTCGGATTCTTTCCCCAACAGCAAACCGGCGGGTTACCTCATGCCCAAATTTACGATATTGAAGTAAAATATATTGAGCATGGCTACGAACTGTGGATCAGTTGTGCAAGCCGCGGTATTGCTGTGCTTTCGGTAATTGACGATGTGATCAGCGGCGACTCAAACTGCGATAACGCCACCAACGTGCTTGATGCTATTACCACGGTAAACTACGTTATTGGTCTGAACCCTCAACCATTCTGCTTCAATAATGCCGATGTTTCGCAGGATGGAATGATCAATGTGCTGGATGTCATAGCGATAGTGAATTTGATTCTCGGGAACAAACAACTCTGAATTTCCGCCAAAAGCATCAGAGGAACCTACTCTGCAACCCCTTTTAGGTCTTATCTTTATTACAGATAAGATCCTCAATACTGGTTTTCTTTTCGAGACCTTTGAAAAAATCAGTAAAGAAAAATTTCTCATCATTGCAGTTAATAATTTTCTCCTTCATGCACCAGGTCATAATTTTTGGGAAATGATTCCAATATCTATATTGCTTGTAGGTCTGTCTTTCAATCTGTTTCCAGTCAAATGTTTTATCTGTCTAAAGGAAAAATGTACCTTTTCAATAGCGATTCTCAAAGTAATAGCCTGAAAAATTCATGAGTATTCGTTTGTTAGTGATTCGAACTAAAGATCGGAATATTATTGTCGGAAATTTTCACAAATATAATACAAATTATTAATAATCAAATGTTTATAACCAGAGAACTTTGCAAGGATCTTTATATATTGGTAATTTTTGATTTTGAAACGTCTGAACCTGCGTATATGTCTTATGCATACAATTGTTCCTGCAACTTTTTATATTAATTTTTTATTAAAAGATTGCTTTTTGGCTTTTCTTGAGTTAATTTTGTATCATTATTTAAATCCCTAATTTTAAATCCTGAATTATGAAAAAGATCATTACACTTATGGTCATGGTGGCTTTGGTTATCTCTTCAGCCATCGCACAAAATCCCTTCGGTAATGGCTCCGATGGAGTTTTGACAGTTAACCTTACCGAAACTATAACTATCAATACTGAGCGGGCTGCAGTTTCTGGTTATAATCCGGCAGGAAACAATACTATTTTTGTTGACAACCCAAACGGTATTGAAGTCGGCGATGAAGTTCTGATTATTTGTATGACCGATCCCGAAACCCCCATTGCGGAGAATATTGTGGGACAATGGGAAACACACTATGTTTCAGCCAGTGGATTTAATTTTATTGTACTTGAAACACCCCTGGTCAATTCTTACAATGCCGCAAGCGGAAAGAAACACCAGGTGGTAAAAATTCCAAATTACACTCTGGTAGAAGTTAATGGTACCCTTACGTGTCCTGCATGGGACGGTAGTAGCGGTGGGATTTTATTTTTCAGGGCAAGCCAGGAAGTGGAAGTTTATGCTACCGGCATTATCACTTCCACCGGAAAAGGCTACCTAGGAGGCAGTCAGTTTGGAGATGGTCATGGTGGAGGCCAGGGAGGTGAAAGTTTTACAGGCTCAGGTGGTTATGGCGGGCATTCTTATGATCCTCATGGAAAAACCGGAGCCGCAGGTGGAGGTGCTTATTATGCGAACAAGAATGGTGGACATGCCATTTCGGGTGGCGGTGGCGGTTCTACCGGAGGAAGTATTGGTCTTGGCTCAACAAATACAGGCGGAGCCGGTGGTGGCGGTGGCGGGCATACCGGAAGTGGCGGTGGTGCGGGTTATGGTACTTCCGGCTTTGGCGGCAATAGCTATAATAATAGCAATAATGGACAAAACGGGGGTGAAAATTATTCAGGAAATGGTGGCAGCAATTACACCGGTGGCGGAGGCGGAGGCGGTGGAACTTATGGTTCAGCCGAACTCAGCAGACTTTTTCAGGGTTGCGGTGGTGGTTGTGGTGGCCGTCATGATGGATATACTCCTGGTTTTGGCGGTGCTGGAGGCGGATTACTTTATATCTCAGCAAGTGCTGTTGAATGTGCCGGAATCATTGTTTCTGCAGGTGGAAATGGAGGTAATGGTACGACATATTGCGGCGGCGGTGGCGGAGGAGCAGGGGGCTCATTGTTGATTCAGGCTGTGGACATGAACCTGTCTAATAGTATCAGCACAGCCGGAGGGACCGGCGGAAGCAGCTATTATGGCAATAATGGGGGAAATGGTGGTAACGGACGCATCAGATTGAATTACTTCAATCTGGTTAATACCGGAACAATTACCCCCGATCCTTACATCAGCCAATTTGCTGCAAATATATTCCATCATCCTCTCGTAAATACCAGTAACATCACCGGCCCCTATACAGTGTCGGCTTTAATTTATGATAATGAAGGTGATCCCATTACTTCAGCAAGCATTTATTACAGGATAAATGGTGGAGCATTTTCACAGATCGTAATGAGCGAGAATAAAAACCTTCAGTCTTTTACAGGCAATATTCCAGGTCAGGTAGCTAATTCAACCATCGAATATTATTTAAATGCTACTGATGGTACTGATATTTACACACTTCCACTGAGTGCCCCGGATGATCTTTTCAGTTTCCAGATTACCGGCCTTCCGGTCAGTGCATTTTCAGTAACTGATAACAACAACGGCACTGTCAGCCTCAACTGGAGAGAACCTTTGGAGATGACCTTCTTTACACATTACAGCATTTACCGCAGCGAGCAGGATGGATTCATTCCCAATTCGTTTAACCGCCTGGACAATAATATCACTGATACTACATATCTCGATATTACTGCTCAGGATTTTCATACCTATTATTATGTTATTTCAGCCAACTTTAATTTCGGTGGAACAGTGGTTGAAGCGTTTTCAAATCAGTTATCGCTTCTGGTCAGTAACACAAGCCAAACCACCGTACTCGGATATGCTTTTCTTGAGGACAGGAGTAACCATGCAAACATTAAGGTTAAATTTTTACCCCTCTCACCCAGCGCAGTTGCCGACAGCATTTACACCAACGCACTCGGATATTTCGAGTCACATAATATACTGCCTGGTATTTATACCATCATACTGAGCAAAACTGGCTTTCAAACTACTTATATCCGGGAGAATTTGCTTATTCTCCAGGACACAGACCTTGGAGAATCAACTATTTATGATATGGGCACCACTGTTTCGGGCAATGTGTCAGGAAACTGGGAAGGTTTTTACAGTGTTTCCGGAAACATTACCATTCCACAGGGGGACTCACTTATTATTGGTGCAGGAACAAAAATCCGTTTTCTAGGAGACTATGCTATGATTGTCTACGGATACCTTGCCTGTAATGGTGCTGAAGGTGATACGGTACTTTTCACCTCAGCCCCGGCAAACCAGAACCAGCAGCCCAACCAATGGCAGCGTATTCGCTTTTACGACGCTGCCAACGATAATTCATACCTGAAATATACCAAAATTGAATACGCCAATGATGGTTTATACTTCGGATGGAGCGGGGCTTTGGTTGAAAACTGCCTGATTCAGCGACATCAACGATATGGCATTTATTTTGAAAACTCTTATGCTGCCGTAATAAAAAATACCACAATAAGGAATCTGGGAGATGATGGATTTCATTTGCAGGCATCGTATGTATCAGCCAGGAATGTGAATATATCTGATTACACCCACGAAGGCGCTTACCTGAACAACTACTCAAAACTTACCATCAGTTCGTCTGTGATACAAACAGGTCAATCAGGTGTTTATCTGGAAAATAGTTCTAATATTCAAGCTGATAGTTGCACCTTCACAGGAAATACTGAAATGGCACTGTTTTTTCATTATTGCTATAGCAGGGGAAAAGTTACCAATTGTACAATTATCTCAAATTACAGGGGAATTTACCTGTACCATGTGTCGAGTCCGCAGATTCTTAATAATGTCATAACCCAAAATTCCTGGGTTGGCATTGAATACTACTACGATTGCGATGCCCTTATCAAAGGAAACCAGATCATCAGTAATAATTACGGAATTATTTTTAATTCTTCAAGTCATTACTGCGAGACACTGATAACGGGAAACCTGATAGCAAACAATACGGAAGATGGTATTCATAAAAACTCACACACGGGTTATGTAACCAATCCTACAATAACCTACAATACCATTGCCGGCAATGGCAGATATGGCATTTATCTCGACAGGCCCGGTACGGAGGTCATCACCAATAATATTATTGTGAATAATGGCGCATGGGGTGTTTGTAATATTACAGCAGTTGAATCATTCGAAAATAACAATGTGAACGCAAATGCTTCAGGTGCAATCTATAATCTTGCCAATATGCCTGTAGCCACATGGAACTTTGTATCAATAAATCCGAATAACAACGCGGTGTGCGATATTTACCGCAATATCAATGAAGATCCTGTGTTTATGGGAACCGGATCTGAATTCTACCATCTTCAGGCTGTATCAAAGTGCATAAACGGTGGTACAAGTACCGTTTCAGATCCCGATGGCTCTATCTCCGATATTGGCGCCTTCCCCTTTGATTTGGGGAATCCTCACCGGTTGTATACTACAGGAACCGGAGACCAGTATGTTTCGCTCGCCTGGGAGCCGGTTGGTAACGATTCACTCATTGATTACAATGTTTATTACAGACTTTCAGGGTTAAAAACCGCTTATACCTTTTTCGGGAATACAGCCGATACTGCTATCAATGTTACTGGTTTGACCAATAACGAGCTGTACGATTTTACTATAACCGGCAATTATACTGACTATGAATCACCCTATGCACCTGAAGTAAGTGAGAAACCCGGAATTTCTTCAGCAGATTACGATCCAGGCTCTTTCAGTGTGTTAATCCCCACCGGATCACCCAATGCGGTTGAAAATTTCACCATTACCAATAACGGAACAAGGGATCTGCATGTACAATTTGCCGAAGGTAACCCCAACCAGGCTTACGCTTACTTTGACGGCAGTGGCGATTTTGTGAGTTATGGTTACAAGAGTCATTTGCAGGGGATGAGTGCGATGACAATGGAATGCTGGATATATCGCCAGAATAACGGCCATTTTGAGTTTATGGGAAAGTATTTCAGAAATTATCAACTGGCCATCAACAGCGGCCAAAGGGTGCATTTCTATAAAGGATACGGGACCATCAGCAATTATTCTTATCAGGAATGGGATACCTGGTATACAATCAATGCCAACCAATGGTATCACATTGCTATGACCTGGCAGGGATCAACCTTGCGGTTGTACGTTAACGGAGCATTAGCCTGGTCAACAAATGATGCAAACTCAAATCCCATTCCGCTTGATTTTCACCAATACCCTTTTGAATTTGGCCGGAGGTCTGGCGAGAATTCTTATTACTTCCAGGGCCGGCTGGCCGAAGCCCGCATGTGGAATTATGCCCGCTCACAGGAGGAGATCAACAACAACATGTTTACCTCCCTCACAGGCAATGAAGAAGGTCTTTTAGGGTACTGGCCTCTGAGGGACGACTTCAATGACTACTCCTCTTACGGGATCAGTGGAACTCCGTATGGTAATGTAAACCTGCAGGCATCCGGAAACCTACCTTTTACCTTGTTTTCGGTTCCGCAGACTAACTATCAGGTAGCACCCGGACAATCTGAGATTATTCCGATCACCTTTATCAACCGTACTGATGTAAATTCAAAATATTTTACCACCAGATTGTTTTCCGATGATCCGGCAAAAAGTGATTATGAGATGGAAATCTTCCTTCAGTATGGCGAGATCGTTCCTGCAACCCCGGTATATTTCATCCCTGTGGCAGCTACCGGAAAACCATACCCAATCGTAATAAAGGATGCTAAAATTGATGGCCAGACCATCGCCGTTGGCGACGAGATTGGGGTGTTTGACGGGGAGTTATGCGTTGGGGCAGGTATTTTTAACGGTACATTCAACTTTATCATCACAGCATGGGAAAGTGATCCTGCAAAGAGCCAACCAGGATTTACACCCGGAAATAATATGTCGTTCAGAATGTATGATACATCTGCCGACCTTGAAACCAACGAAGCAGAAGAGACCTATTTTATTGGCGATGATACCTTCGGTTACGGTTCTTTCTCGGCATTATCGCTCCTTGCCTCAGTGTTCAATATTCAAAGTGTGCCGGTTACGGGTGGACAGTTCAATCTTGTTTCGTTTAACATGTTTCCACGGTATGCCAATGCATGGACAGTTTTCGGAGGTCTGGGCAACTTGCAGATTGTTTACAACGACGATGGCCAGGTACTCATTCCCGCATACAACATCAACACCATTGGTGATATCAATTTTTTAGATGGATTTTATCTTTTCAGCAATCAGAACGAAACCATTGAATACGAAGGCACTTTTATCCGCGCTGAGGACTGGGACATCACTGTGCAACCTAACAAATGGAACTATATCGCCATGTTGAGCCACAATCCGGTTGCTGTTACTGATGTATTTGCAGGATTGGAGAGCAGCATCAGCATTGTTCAGTCAGCAACGGGTAATGCCTGGATTCCATCCGAAAGTATTAATACATTGGGCAATATGCAACCCGGGCAAGGATATAAAATTGCCCTTGCGGTACCCAATCCTGTCACTTTTAGCTATCCTGCTTCAGGCAAATTCAGTCCTGCTTATGTACAAAATGTCTCTGGTCCTTCAGTCAAAGGCAAAGAAATTTCCCATTTTGATTTTACTGTTACAGGCCTGCCTTATGCAGTGATAGTAAGATTGATACCTGCATCCATTGCACTTTATGGTCTTGAACCCGGTGACGAGATCGGACTTTTTGACGGGCAACAGTGCGTTGGAGCAGCTATCTATGAGGGATTTGACCAGTTGCTGATCACCACATGGCAAAAAGACCTGGCTCAGGGATTAAATGGTTATACACCGGGGCATACTATCACTGCGGGAATTTACAGGCAATATTTTGGGTCAGAAACCAGGCATATGCTTAAAAAACCTTCAGGTGCTGTACCAACGTTTGGTGAGGGCAATTTTGCCAAAGCAGTACTTGATGTTGTGCCTGCAAGCGAAGAACCCATAAATTTCAATATCCAGCCTAATCCATTTAAGAACAATACTCTGATAACACTTGGCTTGAATCAGAAGGAATATATTCGGTTAAGCGTTTATGACAATACAGGCCGCATGGTTAAAACCTTTGTCAACGGGCAACTGTCTCCTGAAACATACTTTTTCAATTGGTATGGCACCGATGGAATTGGTAATAAATTGCATCCGGGTGTATACTTCATGATAACTGAAACTTCAGGAAGGATCATTACCGAAAAAGTGATTATTCTGCAATAAGGGTCAGGTTAAGCGCTTCAGCAAATCTCAGGATTTCTGATGATAGTACCTTGAAATAATGGAACTTAAACAACCTT
This sequence comes from uncultured Bacteroidales bacterium, assembly GCA_964419945.1. Taxonomy (GTDB): domain Bacteria; phylum Bacteroidota; class Bacteroidia; order Bacteroidales; family JAAYJT01; genus JAAYJT01. The sequence continues at coordinate 61,441 of CAYQRU010000001.1, forward strand.
GAATCATGAATGCAAATAATATCAATATAAAAAACAGGCTGTTAAGCACAATCGTGCTCCTGATGCTTATCGCCGGAGCCCAAACTGCATTTTCACAAAATTTTGCACTTAACTTTGATGGGAACGGGGATTTTGTGAATTTTGGAAATCCATCCGGGTTGCAGATTACAGGAAATCAAACCATTGAGATGTGGATTTATCCAACTGCTCTGGATGCCAGACGTAACCCGGTGGCAAAAGCTTACGGTGGCGAGGGTACTGTTACGCTCGAAACCGATGGGTCTTTGTCATATTACTATGGCACCGGCGGTGGAAACAATAATCCTTACCAGGGAATTGGCTCTACCCCGATCCAGGCAAACACCTGGACACATATTGCCATTGTCAGAGACCTGACAACCATGCGATTGTACTGGTATATCAACGGTAATCAGGTAGTGCATATTCCTGCGCAGTTTTCCTACGCCCAGAGCAGCACACTTCCTTTTTATATCGGCAGGGGTTATGTCAGCGATTTTAAAGGGATGATTGATGAGGTTAGAATCTGGAATGTGGCACGCTCTGCCTCAGAAATTGTGGCTTTTAAAAGCGTTGGATTAACTGGCTCTGAGTCGGGACTGGCTGCTTACTGGCCTTTTGATGAAGGCAGCGGAACAATCATATCCGACAATACCTCCAGCGGCAACAACGGCACACTAAATGGCAATACAGGTTTTGTTGCCAGTACGGCACCCATTATTCCATATCAGCCCGGCGGAGAACCCTTCGAACCAGTTCCACCAACCGGACTGCCTTATACAATTGTCCTTTCAAATCTTACTATCAACGGAGAAGATATTTCATATGGTACCCAGATTGCTGTTTTTGACGATGAATTATGTGTAGGAACCACTTTTTATGATGGCGAACCCAATCAGAGCCTTATAGCCTGGGAAGCTGATCCGGGTCAGAATCTCGCCGGTTTTACAGCCGGCAACCCCATGTCGTTCAAATTTCATGCTGCCTGGTATTCCGAACCGGTAAATTTCGACGCAGATGTAACCATCATGAAAGGGGATGGAAATTTCGGTTATGAAACTTTCAGCGTTGTAAATCTGAATGCAATCACAACATTGGCTCCTGAAATAATGCTTTCTGCTGAATTGATGAATTTCAATGCGGTTATTGTGAATCAAAGCATTTCACTGCCTCTCGCTTTTGAAAACACCGGAACGGCAAATCTCTTCATTGGTTCAATGCAAAACAATACAACCTTTTTTACCAGGTCGGCCACCTCATTACTTATTGAGCCCGGTACACGCGATACCCTTTGGATCACCTTTACCCCTTTATCTGTAACTACTTACAGTGATATTCTGACATTTGTAACTGATGATCCAGGATTGCCTTCGGTAACAATTCCGCTTCACGGAACCGGGCTGCCGGTGCCAACACCTCAGATCACAGTTACACCTTTGAACCTGAATTTTGGCAGCATTGCCATGAATACATCCAAAACAATGGTGATTAATATTTTAAATTCCGGAAACGGTAATTTATTGATTACCAATGTCACTTCATCCAATACAGCGTTTTCTGTATTGGGAAATACTGCCTTTTCGCTGGGGCAAAATGAAAATATCAATGTTGCCATGTCATTTGCGCCTGTGCAGGCCGGGGCTTACACCGGGCAGCTTACAATTCAGAGCAACGCACAGAATATAACGGTTCCGCTGTCCGGTATCGCTTTGCAGGGGCACTTCAGTGTTGTGTCTCCCACCGGAAAACCCTATGCTGTTATTGTCGAAAATGTTGATATTGATGGCTTTAGCCCGCTTACTACCGATGAGGTAGCTGTTTTTGACGGAGAACTTTGTGTGGGAGTCGGTTCGTACGCTCAAGGCGGCAACAGCCTTCAGTTGAGTGGTAATGGTTATGTGATAAACAATAATTCCAACGCTTTTGATCTGCAGCAACTCACGATATCCGCATGGGTATATTCTTCCAATTTCAATCAAAATGGGTTCGTATTTGAAAAAGGACCTGTAAACAGTCAGTATTCTTTGTTTTTTGAAGGCAGCAACATCAATTTCAGAACCTATCACACATCAGGCGGTTACGACGATTTTTATCTGAACTGGTCTTCGATAGGAATTCAAAACAACAAATGGAATCACATCACAGCCACCTATGATGGTGTTCATAAACGTATGTATGTCAACGGTCAGTTGAAAGCTATATTAAGTTACAACAAGACGCTGCGTACAGGTCAGGTAGGCCAGATCATTGGTGCTTACGGTGGTTCCGGTTCGAATTCTTACTTCTTCAATGGAAATATTGATGAGGTCAGGGTTTGGAATCATGCGCGTTCGGTTTTTCAAATACAAAAGGAAATGTACCGGCAATTGGTTGGAAATGAACCCGGACTGGTTGGCTACTGGAACTTTAACGATGGTAACATCAATAACCTTGTAGCAGGTTCAACACCTTCCTATCTTTCAGGTAATGCAAACACTCAGGGAATACAAAATATTGAAATTCTGACAAAATTAATGATTACTGCCTGGGAAAAGGATTTGCAACTGGGTTTGCCAGGTTATACTTCTGGCAATCCAATGAGTTTTAAGGTTTGGACTGAGGTTTACGATAATTGGGTAGAGGTCGAAACTATTCCGGAATATATTGTTGGTGATGGCAATTTTGGCTTCGGACAGTTGAGTATCGTAAATCTCGAAGGGACTTCAGGATTGCAACCTGATATAGATGTAGCAGTTGAAAATATTTATGTGGGGCAGGTAACTGTTGGCTCGAGCGTCCAGAGTATTTTGCAGGTTACGAATCAGGGGAATGCTCCGCTTCAGATTTATGTAAGTGATAATTCGGATGTTTTTAGTACCGATATTGGTAACACAACAATTGCTCCGCTCAGCGCGACAAACATTCAGGTTACTTTTGCACCAGCTACCGCAGGAGGCTATGCAGGACTTTTGACAATCTCAGCCAATGATCCGGACCAACCGACGGTTACTGTGGGGCTAGAAGGTTTTGCACTGCCTGCAGGAGTTGCCAATATTGCAACATCGGTTAACAGCCTGAACTTTGGTAATGTGATCAACGGCACATCCAAAACAGTATCTCTTTTTATTATTAATACAGGAACTTCGGCTCTCACCGTCAGTAATATCACGTCAGGCAATGCTGTTTTTTCTGTTAGTCCGACTGCGTTTACTTTGCCGAATACCAATGATATACGGGAAGTATTTGTAACATTTCAACCGGGAAACAAAGGTCTTTTCAGTGCTCTGCTGACTATCTCTTCCAATGCTCCTCAAAAACAGATAAGCCTTTCAGGAATAGGATTTGACAATCACTTTGGAATTACAGAACCTACCGGAATACCTTACACGATTATCGTTCAGCAGACAAACCTGCAGGGATCAATCTTACCTGGGGATGAATTATCGGTTTTTGATGGTGGATTGTGCGTAGGCATGGTAAACAGTTTTACCGGATCAAATACGCAGTCGGTCAGATTTAACGGGAGCAACGCTTATCTCCAGGTTCCGAATACCGCTTCATTGAATCCTGCTGCAATAACAGTTGAATCCTGGGTTAAAACAACTGATGGTGGTGCGTCAAGATCCATTCTGAGTAAAACGAATGGTTGTGCCAGTTCTGGATATCTCATGTGGTTGAACCAGAATGGGGTTGGAGCCGGCAAACCCGGTTTCTGGGTGGGTGATGGCCCCTGGCTTGATGCAAATGTAACCGTTCACGACGGCCAATGGCACCATATAGCCGGTACTTTCGACGGAACAACTGCTAGGATCTATGTGGATGGTGTGTTGAGCAATTCAAGGGTTTCAACTGAGAACCTCTCGTCTTCCAATGCTTTGCAGATTGGAGGTTCTACCTATTGCGGAAACTTGCTGAACGGAAATATTGATGAGGTCAAAATCTGGAATTATGTCCTTACACCTCAACAGGTTCAGCAATCTATGAACAGCATTCCACAGGCAAATTCAGCAGGTCTCGTTGGATATTGGCCGTTTGAAGGAGATTTCGACGATAAATCGCTCAGTAATCACCACACACAGGTACTGGGATCACCGGTTTTTGAAATCATTGCCCCTCAACTGCTTAATGAACTTGAAATGATTATCGTTGCCTGGCAGGCCGATCCCGGCAACAATCTTCCGGGATATACTCCCGGTAATCCCATGTCATTCAAATTATGGACTGGCATAAATGGTTTCCCGACCGAGTTAACTGCATCGGCAAATTATATAATTGGTGATGGTACTTTTGGTTTTGGGCAATTCTCGATCGTGAACCTGGATTTTAACCTTCCTGCAATTAATGTTGATCCGGAAGAAATTTTTGTTGCCCTGGCCGAGCCTGACTCAACAGAAGTTACCCTCACAATATACAATACCGGAACCGGTGACCTGCGGTTCAGCTTACCTGATCCATTCACCAACGGAAAGTTCAGGGCTTCTTATTATTACAGTCCCGGCACCGGGGCATCACCGAACTTTGGAACTTTCATGTTTGAGATTGATGACGAATATATTGATAGTAGCTGGGGAAATGGTGGACCCGGTAACGGTGTTGGCAACGACGATTTTCAGATAAAATGGATAGGTAAGATATATGCTGAAAGTGCCGGAAATTACCAGTTCAGAAGCTACACGGATGATGGGCTGAGATTATATATTGACGGGCAGCCCGTTATTAATCAATGGTATGACATGGCTACAACGAATCACTATGGCACGGTTAGCCTTTCCCAGGGTTTTCATGATCTCGAATTTCATTATTATGAAAATGGTGGATGGGCTGATGCCTATCTGTACTGGACCCCACCCGGTCAGGCAGAAGAACTGGTTCCTGCAGCAAATCAAAGTTGGATGAGTATCTCACCCTCATCGGGTATAATCGCTCCTGCTCAGTATGTTGAAATTACAATCTCCTTTAATTCCACCGGCTTGATAGATGGTTTATACGCTGCTGATTTGTTGATTGTCAACAACACTTCCACACAATCACCGCTTGTTGTTCCGACCCTCATGAATGTTACGGGCACTCCTCAGATCTCATCATCTTTACCTGAAGTAAATTTTGGCCAGGTGGTTGTAAACAGTACGTTGGAAAAGAGTTTGAATATTATGAATATCGGTACCCAGGCTCTTATCATACAGGATATTTTTGTTCAGGATGAGATAAACAGCGGATTTACTTACCAATTGAATGATAAATCTTTTCCTTTAAGCATTGATCCGGGGCAATCCATTGTTACTGTTATTGCTTTTACACCTTTATTGCCCGGTGAAGTAAATGATACCCTGATGATATTATCAAATGCCGGGAATGCTGAAACCTATTTAATTCCACTGTCGGGTTCAGGGATCACCCCACCTGAGATTTTTCTGACCGAAACTGTTTTTGAGTTATCCTATGTATGCAATGACCAGTTCACCGATTCTCTGAAAATATTCAATTTCGGCCAGGACACTTTAAGTGTTAGCATGAGTTCTGATCAAACCTGGCTTGCTACTAATCCCGTTCAGGCTCATATTGCCGGCGGTGACAGTATCAGTGTTACAATACACATTTCAACACTTGATTTATTTGCGGGTGTTCATGAAGCTTTCCTGAGTATCCAGTCGAATGACCCCGGCCAGCCACTCCTGGAAGTGTTATGCACATTAACGGTTACAGGCGATCCAGCCATCCTTTGCAACGATTTTCTGAACATGGGCTCAGCAAACATTGGCGATACTTTAGTGGGTCAACTGACAGTAGCTAACAGCGGTTGCGATGTACTCGAAGTATTTTCGGTTGGGATTCAAAGCCAGTTTCCGGTATTTTCGGTGCTGAATCCTGCTTTTGAGGTGCAGCCTGGTGATGCAGCTATTTTGCAGATCGCTTTCGTTCCATTGGCTTCAAATCAGTATAATGCCATCATCACCATCAACACCAACGATCCGGCAACTCCGGCTTTTGATGTTGTTGTATCGGCAACGGGGATTGAACCTCCAAAACTATCAGTTATTCCACAGAATATATCAGAAATATTACAGTCAGGCACTACCGGACAGGAATCTTTCAGCGTTAAAAACACAGGTGGCCAGGTGCTTGAATTCAGTACTGTCAAAGATCCGGTAAATCCTTTTATGCTCCACCTCGATGGCAATGGCGATTATATCAATGTTGTGCATGCTCCGGCGCTGAATCCCACTCAGGAGATAACACTTGAAGCATGGATTTACCTGATTGATAATGTGAACGAATTCATAATAGGGAAGGAAAATTCAACCGAGGGCAAATACCGTCTTTTGGTGAACAGCAGCAGTCGCCTGGAGTTCAAACTTAACAATCTGCATGTTATCACTTCAAACACTGTTGTCGTTAAAAATCAGTGGTATCATGTGGCAGCGACCTTTGACGGATCTACCATGCGGATTTTCATCAATGGTGTTCAGGATGTTGTTCAAACATTTGACCCGTTCACCATCGAGCCCAATACGGATAACCTCCGGATTGGAAGGTCATACCAGTTTCACTACTTCTATGGCAGGATTGATGAGATTAGGATATGGAGCATTGCCAGAAATCAATCAGAAATTCAAAGCGCTATGTACCAGCATCTACTGGGTTCCGAACCTGAATTGCTGTTGTATTTCCCTATTCTGAACTTAACCGGAAGTATTGTTACTGATGCTTCAAACAATCCGCATAACGGAATTTTGTTTGGCAATCCGGTAATATTGGGTGCAACTGTTCCATTTACAGATTATCTCACAATCTCAAACGGAAACGGAAACCTGACTGCCAACCAGCAGCAAAATGTACTGCTCAGTTTGGGTACCGCCGGGTATTTTGCACGCAACTATCAAAGGCAGCTTTCTGTGAGCAGCAATGCCGTCATTAACCCGGTGCAGCAGGTTACGCTTGACTTTACCATTGAAGGAAGCAGCAATATTGTTCCCAATCCTGCACAGATTACCTTTGAGGATACTTATATAGGATTAATGGACACTTTGGAACTCATTCTTCCAAATTCAGGCGCAATGGCCGCCGGCATAACTGAAATATCGTTCAGCTCTCCGGTTTTTTCTGCGCCTGTTCCGGTCAGCAAGGTTTTCCCGTTTTCACAACGTACACTGCTGATTGTTTTTGAACCCCAACTGGTGCAGTTGTATGAAGCAACTCTGACCATATCAACCTCAGACGGGAAATCACAACAGATTGAAATTCCTCTCACTGGTTTAGGTCTTAGTCCGCCTGTACCTGATTTTTCACCGGTTGCTGCAAACTTTGGTCAGGTTGTCATAAACAACACAAGTGTTGTTGGGATCACTCTGTCCAATCTGGGCAATCCACCTTTGGAAGTTTATTCTTATTCATTTTCTGATCCTGCTTACTTCAGCAGTGACCTGGCGGTTCCTTTCGCATTGAATTTTGAACAGCAGGTGCAGTTTAATGTTTCGTTTACCCCACTTAATTATAATGCTATCAGTGAATCAATGGTTTTCAATACCAATGTGGGTCAGGTCAGTCTTCCTCTCAGCGGTACGGGAACACCACCGGATCATGATCTTGCAATCACACAGATTATATCTCCGCAAAGCGGATGCGGATTAAGTGCTTCAGAAATAGTAACTGTAAGAATAAGAAATTTCGGGATGCTTCCGCAAAACAATTTTGATGTCGCATATTCACTGAATAATGGCGCTGATGTTGTTGAAACGGTGAATCAAACCATTCTATCCGGCGATGTACTTAATTATATATTTTCCCAAACCCTTGATCTTGCTGTGACAGGAGGTTATGGACTGCGTGCATTCACAATGCTGGGATCAGATCAAAACAAAGCAAATGATACATTAAGTGTCACCATCACCAATTCACCATCAGTAGGCATGATAAGTGATATGTTGCCGCCTGACAGCACATTCAGTGTTTCAGAACCTGTGGTGTTTTCATGGAATCCTGCGGCAAATGCCACTTTTTATGATCTCTACCTCTGGCGCACCAACCAGCAGAAGCCCTCAATACCCACAGTTTCAGGTATTACAGCAACTACATACACCTACCTTGATTACCTGAATAAGAATTATCTGTATAAGTGGCAGATTGTAGCCCGCAACCAGTGCTCGCAGAGCTTAAGCCCAATCCATGTATTCTCATTCAATGTTTTCAGCGATCTTATGGTTACCTCTGTTGACGCTCCGGTCACGGCAACTTCAGGGCAGCCGGTAAACATCTCCTGGAATGTTAAAAATTTCGGAACGGGCGGTACGGGCATCATACCCTGGAAAGATGATGTGTACCTTTCGCCATCAACATTCTTTGATGTGAATACGGCCGTAAAAGTAGCTTCGCTGAGTAATCTGTCGGCACTGGTACAAGGTCAGAGTTATACCAATACGACAACCATTACGCTCGATCCATATCTGAATGGAAATCACTATGTATTTGTGCGAACTGACGTTAACAACACCATACAGGAGGTGAACGAGAACAACAATATACAGCGCACAGAGAATCCAATGCTCGTCAGCCTGCCGCCTTATCCTGACCTTGCTGTTGGCAACATACAGTCGCTGGGTGGAAACATTATCCCGGGTCAGCAACTGACTGTTGGCTGGACTGTTGGAAATACCGGCGATGCTTCAGCTATTGGAGGTTGGAGCCAGCGTGTGGCGATTGTGTCAGACGCACAGACATATGTTCTTGGTTTTGTTCAGAGCATTGAAAGCCTCGATCCACTTGTTGAGTTGAACCTTAGCTCCACCTTTATGGTACCCCATCAGTTGGGAATGGACGGGGAAGTATATCTGCAGGTTCGGATCACACCAAATCCTGCACTAATTGAGAAGCCCAATGCAACAGCTAACAACACAGCATTGAGCAATCAGGGAGTATTGCTTGAACAGCGACTTTTCCTGTCTCTGCCACAGCCAACGCTTCCTGAAAACGCCGGCTCACCCATACAATGCATAGTCAACAGGAGCGGAAGCAGGGCAAGTGCACTGAGTGTGAGTTTTGATGTTTCTCAGGAGAACAGAATTACCATTCCGGCTTCAGCGATTATTCCGGCAAACCAGGCAGGAGCTGCTTTTCAGGTCGCTGCAATCAACAACACCTGGATAGAAGGAAACATTGATGTGGTAATAACGGCTTCAGCCGCCGGCCATCCTGATGCTATTGCAAATCTTGCTGTTATTGACGATGAGGTACCTTCGCTAAACTTGAATTTGAGCGTTGGCAGCGCAAACGAAGGTGATACCTTCCAACTGACACTTACAAGGGATGTGGTTTCGGCCAATCCTTTGAATGTTATGCTGTCTGTCAGCAAGGCCAATCAACTTGTATTACCTGCCAGCATGACAATTCCTGCCAATGAGGCTTCGGCAGTTATGTCGGTTGAGGTGATAAACAACAGCACACCTGAACTTACTGAGGCTGTTGCCATCAATGCCTCAGCGGTTGGATTTATACCTGCCACTGCAAATATTACCATTCTTGACGAGGATATACCGCAGCTTTCACTCACCATTATTCCCTCTGTGGTTTCTGAAGGAGCTGGCCCTTATGCTTCCTGGGCAACACTGCAATTGAATTCTCCTGTCATTGCCAATCTTATTGTGGTTATTTCTGCCGAAACAGCAGGCCAGCTATTCTTTCCCTCATCTGTAAGCTTTGCTCCGGGGCAAATTCAGAAGCAGTTCAATATCGGGGTGGTTGACAATGGAATACTCGATGGTGACAGAACTGTCGCTGTGACGGCTGCTGTGTTTATTTCGTCATGCAATTGTGGCGCTCCCCCCGAAACCGGAGGAGCTGATACTCAAAATATTAACATACTTGATAACGATGGTTTGTCGCTTTCGGTAAATTCAACGCCATTTTTGGTACCTGAAAATCAAACTAACGCAGGATTGCTCACCATCACGAGAAATACAACTGGAGGCCCGCCAATCGCTGTAAATATTCAGCATAATGGCCCAAATGAAATATTGCTGCCGTCTTCTGCTGTGATTCCTGAAGGAGCTACTTCCGTGAATGTTCCGTTCAGCACACTCGATGATGGGATCAGCGATGGCGATCAGGTCGTTACAATTTCTGTTACATCCCCCGATTTTACTCCCGGATCGTGTTGGATCATTGTTACTGACAAAAACCTGCCTGATTATGTTGCTCAGGAGCTTACCTTATCGCAGGCTGAAATCCTTATCAATGATTCTGTGGGTATGAGCATTTGGATCGCAAACAAGGGCTTTGCCCCGGCACCCGCCAACGCCGAAGTCAGGTTTTACAGATCAGCCAACAACCACCTCGATAACAGCGATCTTTTAATTGCAACCCAAAACATCCCGGCTATTCTGAATTTAGGCGACTCCGTCCAGATTGGAGCATTCTATAAACCAGTGGATGTTGTGGGCAATTTCTTTATCATTGCATCGGTAAACATGAACGGGACAATTACCGAATTGATCGGGATTAATAATACCTCATCCGCAGTGCCATTTGCTATCCTTCCCGATTATACAGCTACGGCCTCAGTAGCTGGCGATGTTTTCAACGGCACTGCGCCCATTATCATCACCGGCACCACACAAACCGTAACCAGAGGTCCGGTACCCAACAAGGCTGTGGATGTTTACGTGGTTGTTAACGGTACCCGGCGCGTGCTTAATGCGGTAAGTGATCAGAATGGGACATTCAGTTTGAATTTTATTCCATTGAACGGCGAAGGAGGTGCATACCATGTTGGTGCCTGCTATCCGGGTCAGAATCTGGATGTGGCACAGGATGAATTCACAATCCTTGCTGCCCGGCACAATGCTTCAGGTTATATTATCTGGAATATGTGGCTAAACGAAACAAGGGATTTTACACTTGAATTAATGAATATCAGCCCGCTCGGACTGAACAATCTTCAACTCGAGGTATTATCTGGCCCCCCTGGTTGTATAGTAAATTTTACACCTTTGAGCTTACTTCCTGGCAACGCGACAGCTCTGTTGAATTATTCCGTAACCGCTACTGAAGTTACAACCGGTACGCTCTATGAAGAAGTTAAACTGCAACTTACCAGTGCGGAAGGCACTAAATTCAGGTTCAGTGCCTGGTTTTTCAGCCAGGCAACCATGGGAAACCTGAAACTTACTCCTGCCTCTCTAAACAAGGCAATGGTCACAAATGCCATCAATTATGCTGAATTTGAAATACTCAATAACGGTTTGGCTGAAACCGGGCAAATAACCATTCAATTGCCTCAGGCCAACTGGCTTTCCCTGGCCAGCCCCCCAACCATTGAATCACTCATGCCCGGGCAAAAAGCGATAGTAACGCTCAAACTCATGCCCGGCAGCGATTTGCAACTGAATAATCCGATCAGTGGTCAGATTGCTTTATCCGGTACGAACTCAAACAGTGTTCTGTTACCCTTTTTATTCGAACCCGTTTCGCTTGAAACCGGCAACCTGCTGGTGGATGTGGTGGATGAGTACACATACAACACTGTCGCTGCACCCCATTTGCAGGGTGCAACGGTGACGCTGTCGCATCCTTACAGCGGTCAGGTGATTGCACAGGGTATAACAGATGAGAACGGGCATTTTCTTGCAGAAGGTATCTATGAAGGTACTTATATGTTGCATGTGCAGGCTCCGCAACATGCCAGCTATCAGAATATCGTTTTTATTGAAAAGGGTGTAACCAGGACTCAACTGGTGTTCATCGCATTCCAGGCTATTACGTATACCTGGCAGGTAGTTCCTACCTTGATTCAGGATCAGTATGAAATAAAATTAATCACTGTTTTTGAAACCAATGTACCCGCTCCGGTGGTTGAGATGAACATGCCGGATACACTCCCTCAACTGGGTGTTGGAGAGGTATTTCCATTCCTCCTCACGCTTACAAACCGCGGGTTGATCACCGCACAGGATGTAGAGATAACATTTCCGGATGATGAGGAATATATGTTTATCGCCAATGTCAATACCCTTGACATTCTTCCCAACACATCCGTTCAGATACCTGTTCTCATGAAGCGAAAACCTGATGTAAAATTATCAGGTCGCAGCCTTAATTGCACCGACATAACAATTACGAAATACAAATTTGAGTGCGGTCCCGACAACCAGATGCGGGTAGTGGCTGCCTGGAGTATTTATCTTGGCAGGGTTTGTTCAGGTCCGGGTGGACCGTCAATACCCTTTTATTGGCCAGTTTTTCCAGGTGGAGGAGGGGTGGGTCCCGGAGGACCCGGTGGAGGTTCTGGCCCGGGATGGGGCCCGGGTTTAGGACCTTCAACTCCTTACCAAAGCAGCAATACCGGGTGCGATCCATGTATTGCCGAAGCTTTAAACTGTGCACTTGACTGCATTAATCCCATTCCTCCCGTTCTCGACTGCGGTGCAGATGTATATGCCAATGGCCTGAATTGGTCCAATGGCATTTCGTGTTTCTGGGGACTTGTTGACACCTTCTCAGGTGGATCATTTGGCTGTGCCTGGTGTATCGGCACAACCATTGGTTGTTTCATCAACCAGGCAATCGGCAATACCAAAGCTGCAGCAGGAAGCCGATATCCTGCCGAACTTGAGCAGGCATTTGAGGATATGGAAATGCTCGACAAAGCTTTTACTGCCATTGAAAATGCCGCAAAAGAAACCTGCGGGAACGATGATCTGGTTGTCAGGGAATTTTTTGGTTCGTTTAAAGATTCAGTTGCACAATATATTGATACTGAAACCCCGATCAATCTTCAGGCACAAAACGATTTGCTGATTTATTTTGCCGGCAGTGATATTACTGAATCAGAAATTCTTGATTTCATCACTTACTGGAACACCACGCTTCAGGCCCGCGCACTCGGCGTGTACTCTCCATCTCCGGAGTTTCCTCATATCATTGACACACTTCTGCTGCATCATTATCAATTGCAGCTCGACACAGTAATCCAGTACACAAAAGCCCGGGGTTATAATTCTATTGACCAACTGTATAATCAAGCAGCAGAAATTTATGCCGGCTATTTACAGGCAAAAAATTCGGCTGTTTGCGCCACAGTAACAGTAGAGTTTTCTCAAACCCTGACAATGACCCGGGAAGCCTTTGAGGGAACACTGACCATCTTTAATGGCCATGAAACCGATGCCATGGAAAACATTATGCTTGCACTCGAGATTAAGGATGAAGATGGAGCAATCAAAAACGATCTGTTCCAGATAAATACGAAATCACTCAATCAAATATCCGGAATTGATGGCTCAGGTATTTTGGAAGCTCTTACTGAGGGTACGGCGGTAATTACTTTTATTCCTGAAAGGGGAGCCGCTCCTGATGTACCAAAGTACTATTCCTTTGGCGGAACACTGTCTTACCTCGATCCGTTTACAGGCGAGATTTTTGAACAACAACTGTTTCCGGTTACACTTCAGATTAATCCAAGTCCTGACCTGTATATTGATTATTTTATGCAGCGTGATATTTTAGGTGACGATGCTCTCACACCTGATATCGAGCCCATGGTTCCAGCTGAACTCGCGGTGATGATTGATAACAGGGGAACAGGAACTGCGTATAGCGTAAATATCGAATCTGCCCAACCCAGAATCATTGAAAATGAAAAAGGACTGCTGATTGATTTTCAGATCGTTGGATCAAACCTGAGTGGAAAACCCAGGCAACTTGGTTTACTGAATGTTGACTTTGGAGATATTCCTGGTGGCGAAATTGCCATAGGCCAGTGGTGGTTTACGAGTACGTTGCTCGGGCACTTTATTTCTTATGAAGTGTCAATCAACCACCTGAACAGTTTTGGAAATCCTGATTTGAGTCTTGTAAGCAGCGTGCAGGTACATGAATTGATCAGGGGCGTAAGTGTGTACGGGCCACCTGACGACAGCATCAGCGATTTTCTGGTTAATGATATACCTGATACGCATGACATCCCCGACGCATTATATTATTCGAACGGCGCCATTGCCCAGGTTTATCAGGCAACTGCATCGCAAACCGATGGCCAGGTCAATATGAGCAACCTGGAAATCCAGCTCACAGTTACACCTTTTACAATGGGATGGAATTACACCAAACTGAACGATCCGGGCAACGGACTTTTCCGGATTATCAGTTGCACCCGCCAGGATGGCCAGGTCATCCCACTTGATAATATCTGGCTTACCCACGTTACCATTCCTGACGGCGGGGAACCGGTTTATGAGAACAAACTGCATTTCCTCGACTACTTTAGCTCGACGGTTCCTTATAGTTATACTGTTGTTTTTGAACCGGGAAATCTTGATGTGCCCGAAGTAGTTGCCATCACTGGAATTCCTGCCGGAATCACTGACACACCGGTTATAAATATTGAGGTGGTATTCAATAAGCCCATTGACCCAGCAACCTTCGACTACGAAGATATGGTACTCAGTAACCAGGGAGGTCCAAACATGATGGACAACTCGGTGATCGTTTCACAGGTTAATGATACTGTTTTCAATGTGGATATTTCTACCAAAACCACAGCCAACGGTTTTTATGCACTTACCGTTCAGGCAGCCGGCATCGCTGATCTGATGGGTAACTTTGGCCAGGTGGGAAAACAGGTTACCTGGGTTCAGGCACTGTCAACTCCTGCCATAGTTCTCTTTATCGGACTGCCGGAGGACGGACATCCCATTGATTCGCTTCTTGTTATGTTTAACATGCCAATTAATCCGGCCACCTTCACAACAGCTCAGCTGGTATTGACCGGACCTGACGGAATACTAATTCCTGCTGAATCATTGGTGATTTCGGACGCAAGTATCAACAACATGTTGTTTAAGATCAGCGGATTACTTCCTCTCACATCAGATGATGGTAATTATCAGCTTTTATTTAAACTCACAGAGATTCAGGGCGAGAATGGAGTAAGTGGCTTGCTTGACCAGCCAGCACAATGGACAGTTTGCCAGGTACCGCCGCCCGCTGCCAATGCAGGGGAAAATGCCACTATTTGCAGCGATCAGACTTATCAGCTAAGTGGGCTTGTTGAAAATGCAGATTCGTTTGCATGGTCAACCTCCGGAACAGGTACATTTGATAACAATCAGGTCCTTAATCCGGTTTATACACCCAGCCTGGCCGATAAGATTACAGGTGTGGTTCATCTCACACTTACAGCACAGCCACTGCATCCCTGTGCTCCTGTTGCTACAGATGTGATGACGCTATATATCACTCAAACCGTTGTAAATTCAGTAAGCGTCAGGGCATCAGCAAATTATATCTGTTCCGGAACAAATGTTGTCTTTACAGCTACACCGATTAATGGAGGTTCACAACCAACCTACCAGTGGAAACTGAATGGTGAAGTTGTCGGAACAAATAGCATCATTTATGAAAACAGTAATCTCTCTGATGATGATGTTGTACAGGTCGTGATGATTTCTTCCCTGCCATGTCCACGCCCGGAAGAAGCCATTTCGAATGCAATAACCATGATTGTATATCCTTTGATTCATCCTGAGGTAACTCTCACTGCAACTGCCACTGAAATTGTTGAAGGGACCAATGTGATATTCACAGCCACGCCAACCAACGGAGGTATCGAACCTTTTTATCAGTGGTTACTTAACGGCAATGCAGTTGGGAGTTATTACAACACATTCGAAAGCAATACCCTGCAGCACGGCGATCAGATTCAGGTATTGATGGATTCAGATCTTCCCTGCGCCGTTAATCCTGCCGTTTCGAATATAATTCAGATGACGGTGAATCCTGATACTACTGTGCGATGTCCGGCTGTTGTGGTGACTTCAATATACCATCCTCCTTTCCTGCTTGAGGTTTCATTACCTGAAGGCGGTACCTATAGCGGACCGGGTGTAAGCGGTAATATATTTAATCCGGTTACGGCAGGTTTGGGAATCCACGTGATAACATACACCTATATCAATCCGGAAACCAACTTTACCAAGAACTGCAACTTCCCACTGGTTGTCAATGATTTGCCTTTGTCAGTGCCACTTCAAAACATGCTTGTTTCGCATTACAGTGATGTATGTTTTGCAGCCATGCAGACGATAAGCCTTGCCGGTGATGGAACCTACTTTATTATTGCTGATAATGCGCAAGCAGAATTTACTGCTGGCAAAAATATTTTATTGCTGGAGGGAACACACGTCAATGCTGGCGCACATGCGATCTTCAGGATCGAAACAGGCAACGGCTTTTGCGAACCACATCAGACTCTGGTGCTTCAAAACCACACGCTTACGGGCACGGTTGATACCTGCTTCGCTTCACAGGAGGTGATATCCCTTGCTGGAAATGGAACAATCTTCATTGTTGATAATGGTGTAATAGCTGAATTTGAAGCCGGAAAACTTATCAGTATGAACGATGTAACACATGTTAAAGCCGGAGCTTATGCCCTCTTCAGGATTGAAACCGGTGATGACTTCTGTACCAATTCACGTTCTGTTGTTGCTGGGAGCGATGTAAAACCTGAAGAAAAAATTATCGGGGACATGAACCACTACCCAAATAGCGCTTTTGAACCTCAGCCTTTCATAATATATCCGAATCCAACCACCGGAATTTTCAACATTGAATTTTCTGAACCGGTTACAGATGCTTTCATCGGAATTTATACCATGTTAGGCCAGAAGGTTCTGATCCGGCATTCTGAAGGATCTTCGCACATTGAACTCAATCTTGCTGCCCAGCCGAAAGGCATTTACATCATTCGCGTTATACAGGGAGAAGCACATCATTCTAAACGGTTGATTAAAAATTAGAACGCTGATACCGTGTGATCCATTAGTAGTAATTTGCCTGAAAATCAGTTAAACCAGATAGTCCTGACATCTTTTCCTGCCTGGAGTGCATGATTCCAGGCAGGATTATATGAGAATATGATACAACGAAAGAAGCATTCAGGGTCAAAAATAGTATCTTTGCCACGATAAAGCTGAATACATGACCGAATTTCAAAAAAAGAAAAGGTTCCTTGATCTTCCTCGTTATGGTGGGGGAAACGAGGAGTTCAGAAAATTTATTGCCGAAAATCTACGATACCCAAAAGAGGCACTCAAGGCAGGCATCGAAGGCAAAGTCTTGGTCGAATATGAAATTGACGATAACGGATTCGTACATAACCCGCGTGTACTCAATGGCATAGGACATGGATGCGACGAAGAGGCCATGCGGGTGGTTGCTTTGCTACGGTTTAAAAAAGTGAAAAACAGGGGAATGCGCGTTAGGGTTACCACAAAAACCAACATCAGTTTTAAACTTCCGGCTACAACTATCAGTTACTCCATCACTCCAAATCCTGAACAGAAGAAAGCCCCGGATACCCCACCGCAACCAAAGAGCGGACACATTACTTACGAATATACCATCAACTTCTGAATCTGGACTAATGGTTCATGGTTCTTATCAGCATATGGCATATATATGGTAAATCGTTTCATGTGCATTTATAAAATTTCAAAATTTTAGTCTGCTTGAAATTTGCATTGCATGCACTACCTACCGACATTACATACAGAAAGGCTTCTCCTCCGTCCATTTTCAAAAGCCGATGCACCAGCAGTTCAATTGCTGGCTGGGAATGAAAATGTTTCGGCTACCACCCTCAACATTCCTTATCCTTACCCTGATGGACTGGCAGCAGAATGGATTGCCACCCACGAAGAAGATTTCTTTCAGCAAAGATCACTCATTCTGGCGGTTTGTCTGAAGCCGGAACTTATGCTCATTGGGGCAATCGGTCTCATGATCAACCGGAGGCATGACCATGCCGAAATGGGATACTGGATTGGCGAACCATACTGGAACCGTGGTTACTGCACTGAAACTTGCAGGGCCATTATTTCCTTCGGATTTTCTGAGTTGAAACTCAACAGGATTTTTGCACACTATTTCATCCACAATGTGGCCTCAGGCAAAGTTCTGCAAAAGTCAGGCATGACAAGGGAGTCGCACCTGCGAAGTCATGTAAGGCACCAGGGACGATACCTTGACCTGGTTGGGTACGGAATCCTCAGGGATGATTTCTTACAGCAGTTTTAAATTACACTGAGCATTTTGATGAATGTATTCCTGGTTGCCTTTTGAAGGCATCCGGTATATAGACATTTAAGGTGATTCCGGATTTTTACATGCTTTGTTGAGCATTACGAATATCTTTTGAATTCGAATTTGTGCATATAAAGTAAATGCTTGATTTTAATCAGGTTATTTTATTAAGCGCCAATGAAACAATTCATTTTTTCCAATGAGTCGCAGCGCTGATGACAAATCCGGATTGAAACAATCATTGTGCAAGGATTATATTTACCATGTTTGTGATATCTAGCAGATCAATGTTTCCGCTTGCATTTATATCGGCCTGGTTCACACAAAACGGTTGGGGATCATTACCCAGGATTTGACTGATGACAACGATTACATCCATGGTGTTTACCATTCCGTCGCAATTGGCATCGCCCACCAAACCGGATGTTGATTGCAATGCAATTTGAAATGAACCAGTATGAATCTCAATGGGTTCTAGAGAGTAGTGCTGTGCTCTCAGGCTTCCAAACGATATCAAAACTTGCCGTAAATCACCGGGCATAACCGCTTCTGAAAGCATGAACTGAAGCATTCCAATTTTTCCGAATCCTGAAATTTGCTGATGATTGTTACGGGTAATTCCTATGTCGGTAATTCCTGTATTAGCCTGATGCATTACCAGCGACCAAACGCTGCCGTTAAGTTCGCCCATCCAGTTTTCCTGCTGATCAAAAACGGTACTACCAGAAACAACAGCCGGAGAATCAATAAAAACGCTGAACCGTATGCCATAAAGGTTATCAATGGGTTTTTCCTGCGACCCTAAATAAACGGGTATCTGAACCTGGACGCTATCCAAAAGCTCGGCTTCGGAAGGCACAATGTAGAGATCATACACATTAACCGGGGTAGCTGGCGCGATAGAATTTATTGATATTGCCTTATGATTGAAGCCATAATTTTGGATGATGGCCATGGTATCATTGATATTTACCATGCCATTGCCATCGGTATCTGCATGTTTGTAGTTAATACCGGTAACTACCGTATCAGCCCAATCGGTGGCATATTGCGGGAACCAGTCAAGAGAGGCATTTACCCTTGCCGAACCGTTAGCTCCTGCCGTTACGCCCAGCACAAGGAGGTCGTCAATGTTCACGGTGCCATCGTAATTTATATCACCTGGCCATACATAATCAATGCCAATACCATTGACAACTCCTGCTGAGTCAGATTTTAAAACAAAAAGATCCTGTTCTCCGGCAATCATGTATTCGTTGATCTCGCCAGCCATCACAAATCCTCCATCGCCTGTGGCCCGCATTTTAGTGATGTTGATTGACGAATCGGAAGCCATGATCATATCACGTCCGATAAATGTACCATTACTGTCGAGCCTGAGCAGAGCTGATTTAAAAAATAAAGATCCGGCCCCCTGAAAACGCTTTTCTGTCACGAGATACTCTCCGTTTCGCCAGGGTATAATATCCATTGCCTGGGTGTTGAACGGATAGTCAGGATAATTTTTTGACCATAGTACATTGCCTGCAGCATCCACGCGCATAACGCTGGAATGTTCGGAATTCGGGCTTGAAAACCCGGCAAGTACATAGCCACCATCAGGCAGTTCCTTTACCGACTGTGCGCCTCGCATCAGTTGGCCGGGCGCATTGTACAGCCTTGTCCATACCGAATCGGCATTCATGTCAAATTTCCACAAAAATGCTTTTGAACTGCTACCCGATCCTGCTGTGCCTGTGAGCATGAACCCTCCATCGGAGGTAGGCTCAATGGCCGACACAAAAGTTCCGGAGTACCATCCCGGCAATACAACAGGATTCAGCAGCCTCTGCTCAAGTAAAAACCCATCCTGTGAAATGATAAACATGCGTGGTCTTGCGCCGATGAATCCTTCACCTCCAATGACGATAATCGTGCTGTCGGGCAAGATGGTTCCATGCGCAATCAAAGCCGAATTCATCGGTAATATATTCGTCCATTGCGAAGTCCAGAGGGTGTCGCCCGATTGATTGAGTTTTACCAGCCACGGTGCGCGATTATTGGTAGCAATTCCAACAACAATATAATTTCCATCAGGAGTTTCTAACACTGAGTAGGCATTTTCGGAGTAATTATCCTTACTGATGCTGCGCTCCCATTGCAACATGCCAGCTTCATTCAGCTTTACAATATAATAATCAGACGTAAAACCTTGATTACCATAGCCTGCAACAATATAACCCTGATCGGTGGTTTGCCGGATATCGGTGGCAAATTCAGGCCCCGAACCGCCAAAAAATGCTGACCAGGGAAATTGCTGGCTAAATGATGAAGGTGTAAAATAATCAAGAAGAAGTATAGCAAGAAAAAGGGTGGGTCTTTTCATAATAATTTTGAATCTGTATGTATGTTATCTGATAATGGTAAATGAACAGAAAATCTGGCAGATTGTTTGAAAAGCAGAACAGGCGAAACCCACTGAAAGCCTGTGGAAGGAAATTATCAGACACATTTTTTCAGAAACAGTGGTTGCGAAATATTGTTGAAACCATTTTTATGACCTGTTGCTGATACCAGGATTAGATTGCCCGCATTCGTTGCCGGACAGCCTCATACAAAAGAATAGCTGTTGATGTTGACACATTCAGCGAATCAATTTTTCCGAGCATGGGTATTTTAACATGGACTTTTGTATTTCGGAGCCAGAAATCAGTGAGGCCCTCTGCTTCTGAACCCATAATGAACGCTACTGGTCTGCTGAAATCGGCAAGGAAATGATCGCGGCTGGTAGCAAGTGCTGCTGCGACGGGTTCAATTCCATTTTTTCTGAGCCACTGCAGCGCCTCTGACGATGAGCAAACAGCAACCTGTTTTGAAAAAATGCTTCCCAGCGAGGAGCGGATTACATTGGGATTATAAATATCAGTCAACGGATCGCAAACGAGCACAGCATCAACACCTGCTGCATCGGCGGTGCGAAGAATGGCTCCAAGATTGCCGGGTTTTTCGACCGACTCAAGCACCACAATGAGCGGATTGGCTGACAGGCTGATCCTGCTTAGCAAAGGTTCAAAAACCTTTACTACTGCAATGAGACCGTCAGCCTGCTCCCGGTAAGCCATTTTTGCAAACACCTGTGTGCTGACTTCAAAACATGGGCTACCAGCAATAATCTTATTGATGACAGCAGAATTTGCAGGATCAAAAAGTGGTGGACAAACCATCAGATGCACAGTTTGCAAACCTGATTCAAGTGCAAGCATGATTTCCCTGAGCCCTTCAATGATGGCCACACCGAAGTCCCGGCGTTCGCGCGATCGGTGAAGCCGGACAACATCTTTTACCTTTGGGTTTTGCAGGCTGCTGATTTTTTCAAGGATGGGCATAGGAGAGAGGATTGGAGAAAATAAATTTAATGGATTAATTAATTTCGGATTTTTTCTGTGCCGAAAATTGAAATCAACACTCTTACTCTTTCAAAAAGCCATAGTCATACACTTTGGGTTCTATCTTTTTGGCGAGGGTTTTCAGGGCGGAGCGCAGTTGGGTGATGAGGGCTGTGTAGGTTTCGTCATCGCTTTTGTTGTTCATTTTTCCTTTTTCGTTTCTACCCTGAAAGTGTTCTCTGATGTCGTACAGCGAAGCATTCACATTGCAGCCGGGCTGCCGGTGATAATACCTCCAAAGTTCGCGGCCGGCTGCGAAAACCGCTGTTGCTTCCGAAGAAAATTTCAACGGCGTTTCATAATGAACCTCCGGCTCAAGTAAAACGGAAAAAATATCAATCGAGAACTTCCCGGGCTTTATCTTCCCCTTGATAAACTTACTCATAAAATTGCTTTCAAACTTTTCCCTTGCATCCACTTCCTGCTCGGTAAAAGGAATCCAGTGGTTGGTTCCAAATTTCGATTGGATGTTGTTGCTGAATAGAGTATAAGTAAGGCAATCATTCTGGAATTCTTTATCGCTTTCCCAGCCGTCGTTTGGAAACAGGAACTGATCACGATCATTGAGCCAGGTGGCTTCGATGCATTTGCGTACGGCAAGGTAAATGCAGGATTTCAACAAATTTTTCTCTGTGATAGGCTTATAGAATGTTGAGGTTTCGTTGTTTTTGAAATTCTGAATAACAATTTCATTTTGGTGCTGAAAGTCATTGCTGTTGCAAGCAAGATAGCCAAGGCTTGATTTATCTTCCTGCCATGAAGGGCGTAACCAATCATTCAGGAACTTCACACGATCATAGCTCATAATAAGTTTTGTTCCGAAAAATTCTCCATTTGCATTATAAACATCAACATTGAACATTTTGAATAATTCACTAAAAGAGGAGTCCCAAATCATAAAACCAATAGGAAAACGACCAGCAACATTATCAAACGTATTCGCAGGAACAATAAATGCCCTTTTCAATTTTGGTTGAAAAGCCCTTCTGAAATCAATAAAATAGGGTGATTGCAAAATTTTGGTTTTCGAAAAATGAGCAATAATACAACCATCAATTTCTTTATAGACACGGAAAATAAATTGAACGAACATTTCTCTTTTGGAGAATTTCCCAATCATGGTTGAATATCTTTGATGAGTCAGGGTTTCATTTGAAACTCCTTTTTTAGCATCTCTCTTTAATGTGCTTCCAGCCTCCGCATACGGCGGATTAATATACATCACCAGCTTCCGGCGTTTCTCAGGGTTGTTGATAATATCCTGAAGTGGCTTAGGAAGTTTGGTAAACTCATCGTTCAGAAAATCGAACTGGAAAACATGGTCTTCGAGGAGGTTGGCTCCGTTTTTAATGCGGTCTTTCATTACCTCCACATCCTGTGTATCGAGCGTGGAAGCCCAGATATTGTATTTGTTGATAAGCCCTGTAAGCAGGTTGCCGGTCCCGGCGGCGCAATCCCAGATGTAATATTCGTCCTGCCAGTCTTCGCCCAGCACATCGGTAAGGTATCTTTGCGAGAGTTCCACCCACATCTGCGGCGTAAAGAAACTGCCTTTGCGTTCGCGCACATCCTGCGGCACCAGCAAATCGCGGCGTTCTACAATGTAATCCCAGTATTCTTCCCTGGGCGGGCGCTCGTATTTGTTCCAGAACTGGTTGTGTGCTTTCTGGCTATCATTAAAAGAAGTCGTGCGGGAGCTGAACAGTCCGATTTCGTCAATCTTTCGATCCAGTTCATAATGGTCTTTTTTAAGAAGTACAAAGAGTTTTTCTTTGAGTGATTCGTTTTCGATGGCCAGCAGATCGGCCAGGTAGAAATCGCCGTCAATGATTCCGCTCTTTTTGGCAAGCTCCCAGTTCACCGAAATGCTTGGTTTCACCACACTCAGCCATTTGTTGTAAATCACCACAAAGTTGTTTTTGTCAATCCTGATCTTGTTCAACCCAAATTTGCCAACCACAAAGTTGTTTTTGATAAAGCGCTTCAGGTCTTTATCATCTTTCTCAAAATTGAAAAGCAGGGCTTTTTGATCAATGCTGCTTTTTACCTTTGCATACAACAGTTGAAATTCTTTAGTTTCGTGGTTTGAGGGTGTTACATTCCAGTTGAAATCGTTCAGGTAAAATACATCCTGAATGTCGTTGTAAGCGATGAAGGCAATTTTTTCGGCATCAAAAGCGCCCAGCATGGATGGAGGGAGGTGTTTGCCGAAAGTACGGGCCTTGCCGATGGTTAGGATAAGCTGCACAATGGATTTATAAATATCGGACGAACCTTTTTTGGCTTCGGCCCACAGCAGCGATTCCTTTTCAATCGAGGAGGTTTCGCTTTGGTGCATGCTTACACAGAAGTCAACATCTCCGATGATACGGGTGCAGTCGTAAATCCAGAAATAATCGTGCGCCACTTTGTTTTTCAGTCCTTCCTCTCTGATGTCTGCGTATTTCATTTGTTTGTTGGTGTCGATGATTTGGAAAGCGGGGGGGGTAAAGTCTTGCATTGGAAGTGTTTTTCCTTTAACTATTTCCCAGATCCAGGTTTTTCGGGATGGTTTTCGATTACTTAGATAAGATATTGTTGGGATGTGAAGCCACTTTGCTGCATTGCACCAAGTTTGGGTCGAATGTCAGGCAAAAATAGAAATTTTCACAACGTGACCGGATTCAGGTTATGATGCAAAAATTCGATATCAACTTTTATCAGTGAATTTTGAAACCAATGCTATTCTGCACCGGATAGGCTGCCCGAAATGAATAAAAGCCAACATTTTGATTGCTTATTAAGAAGTATGTTTTTGATGATAACCTTGATCTGCTGAAAAGCTGCCGGTTCTTATCCGGCCAGTTTTTTCATTGCTGCGATCACTGCAGCCGGGTCATTGGCATTGAATATTGCATTGCCTGCTACCAGCACATTGGCGCCTGCTTGTATCAATGTTGCGGCATTCTCAGAATTTACGCCCCCATCCACTTCGATCAGAGCAGAGGAGTTTTTTCTTAATAACAGATCTTTCAGCCGGCTGATTTTGGCGTAAGTGTTCTCAATAAAGTGTTGCCCTCCGAAACCAGGATTTACGGCCATGATCAACACCAGGTCGAGGTCGCTGATAATGTCTTCGAGTTGGCTCACAGGAGTATGAGGATTTAATGCAACACCTTTTTTCATGCCTGCTTCAGCAATAGTATGAACCGTACGGTGCAAATGCGTGCAGGCCTCAAATTGCACTGTCAACATATCAGCACCTGCCATGTAAAACTCCAAAATATAGCGCTCAGGTTGTACAATCATCAGGTGTACATCGAGGGGTTTATTGGCATGTCGCTTAATAGCTTTCACCACGGGCAGGCCAAACGAAAGATTAGGCACAAAAACCCCGTCCATAATATCGAGGTGAAACCAGTCGGCATCGCTGGCGTTTATCATTTCAACATCTTTCTGGAGGTTTGCAAAATCTGCTGATAGCAGGGAGGGTGCGATAAGATGTTTCATTATCCCAGGTAAGATTTCAGGATTTTACATCTTGAGGTTTGTTTGAGCCGGCGGATGGCTTTTTCCTTGATCTGGCGTACACGCTCGCGGGTGAGCTGGAACTTCTCGCCAATTTCTTCAAGGGTCATGGGGTGGCTGCCGTTTAAGCCGAAGTATAATTTGATCACATCGACTTCGCGTCCCGTAAGTGTCGAAATAGCCCTGTCAATTTCTTTTCTTAAACTATCGTACAAAAGTTCGGTTTCCGGTGTAATTACCTCATCACTTTTCAGTACGTCATAGAGGTTATTGTCTTCGTCCTGCACTAGTGGAGCATCCATCGAAATATGACGTCCGGAATTGCGCATGGAGTCTTTTACTTCAGTTTCTGTGATCTCAAGAAGCTCGGCAATTTCTTCGGCATTAGGCTCGCGTTCATACACTTGTTCAAGTTTTGCATAAGCCTTGTTAATCTTGTTAATAGAGCCTATTTTGTTCAGCGGTAACCTGACAATGCGCGATTGCTCGGCCAGTGCCTGCAGGATGGATTGTCGAATCCACCATACTGCATAGGAAATAAATTTGAAGCCACGTGTTTCGTCAAAACGTTGGGCAGCCTTGATAAGACCAAGATTACCTTCGTTGATCAGGTCGGGAAGGCTAAGTCCCTGGTTCTGGTATTGTTTTGAGACAGAAACCACGAAGCGCAGGTTCGATTTGGTTAATTTTTCAAGGGCTGCACGATCGCCTTGCTTAATGCGTTGGGCCAATGCAACTTCCTCGTCGGCTGAAATCAGATCAACTTTTCCGATTTCCTGCAAATATTTATCAAGTGACGCTGTTTCGCGGTTGGTTACCTGCTTGGTGATCTTAAGTTGCCTCATGGTAATGACGAATTGATAGCTTCCTTATTACGAAAAGAGATAAGCATTGGTTTCAAAAAAATGAAAAATAATTTCAATCCGGGTCACACGCTTTTATTGTTCCTGACGCGGAGGGCGGGGTAACAAAACCTTTCGTGAAAGCTTCAGTTTGCCTGTTTTACTGTCAATATCAATAAGCTTAACATCTATTTCATCGCCAACCTTTAAGGCGCTTTCCACGTCTTTGAGCCGAGTCCAGTCAATCTCTGAAATATGAAGCAGGCCATCTTTTCCGGGCAAAATTTCAACGAATGCACCAAAAGTAGTGATATTCTTTACCTTGCCATGGTACACCTCGCCAATTTCAGGAACAGCTACAATCTGCCTGATACGGCGTTTCACTTTCTCAATTGATTCCTGGTCGCTGGAGACAATGTCAATAATTCCGAATTCACCAACTTCTTCAATAACAATGGTTGAATTGGTCTCACGTTGCATTTCCTGGATGATTTTTCCACCAGGTCCGATCACTGCACCGATAAATTCGCGGGGAATAGTCATCTTGACAATACGGGGAACAAAAGGTTTGTAATCTTCTCTGGGCTTCGAAATTACTTTTTCCATTTCTCCCAGGATATGTAAACGGCCACGCTTCGCCTGTTCCAGGGCTTCGGAAAGTACCTGGTACGATAGTCCGTCAACCTTTATGTCCATCTGGCAGGCGGTAATTCCACCCGTTGTTCCGGTAACTTTGAAATCCATGTCACCCAGGTGGTCTTCGTCGCCCAGAATGTCTGATAATACGGCGTATTTTCCTTTTTTTGTATCTGCAATCAATCCCATTGCAATGCCCGAAACAGGTCGCTTTATTTTTACGCCGGCATCCAGGAGCGATAATGTACCAGCACACACTGTTGCCATGGAGGACGAACCATTGGATTCAAGTATATCGGAAACTACCCTGATAGTATAAGGATTCTCGTCAGCATCCGGGATCATGTTTTTCAATGCCCTGTGCGCCAGATTACCATGCCCGATTTCGCGGCGACTGGTACCTGTTACACGTTTGACTTCACCGGTAGAAAATGGCGGGAAATTATAATGCAGTATGAAATTGATCTTTTCTTCGATCACTGCACCATCTATCACTTGCTCATCCAGCTTTGTTCCCAGCGTAACTGTGGCAAGTGCCTGGGTTTCGCCACGGGTGAAAATAGCTGAACCATGCACAGCCGGCAGGTAATCCACTTCCCCCCAGATAGGTCTGATCTCGTCAAGTTTGCGGCCATCGAGGCGTATGCGTTCATCCAACACTACATTACGGACGGCTTCTTTATGAACTTCCTTGAAATAGCGGTCAACCATAGCTGCTGTTTCTTCACCTTCTTCTTCGGTGAGTGAGGCAATAAAATCAGCTTTTATCTGGTCGAAAGCCTCACTGCGTTCTTTCTTACCGGTTCCTTTGGTGGCTACCTCATAAATCCTATCGTAAACAGCAGCCCGCAGTTTTTCACGGATTGTACTGTTATTGGTTTCGTGGCAATATTCGCGTTTAACCAGAGCTTTTTCTACTTCTGCAGAAAGTTCTTTCTGGGCGTTGCATTGAATCCTGATGGCTGCGTGAGCTACCTTTAACGCTTCAATAAGATCGTTTTCAGAAACTTCTTTCATTTCTCCCTCCACCATCATGATGTTGTCTTCAGAAGCAGCAACGATGATATCAATATCGAGTTCCGGCAGCACATTGACACCTGGATTGACAATGAATTGTCCATGGAGTCTGCCAACGCGAACTTCTGAGATAGGTCCGTTAAAAGGGATGTCAGACACGGAAAGTGCAGCTGAAGCAGCCAGTCCTGCCAGTGCATCAGGCATGATGTTGTTATCGCTCGAAATGAGCGTTACAAGCAGTTGGACCTCGGCGTGAAAATCATCGGGAAACAACGGACGTATAGCCCTGTCAATGAGCCGGGAGATTAGCACTTCATGGTCTGAAGGACGGGTTTCTCTTTTGAAAAAACCTCCGGGAAACCGGCCACTCGAGGCATATTTTTCACGATAATCAACGGTTAATGGTAAAAAGTCTACACCTTCATCAGCTTCTTTTTTAGCCACTACGGTGGCCAGGAGCATGGTATCACCCATTTTTACAACAACAGCACCATCGGACTGTTTGGCGAGTTTGCCGGTTTCAATGCTAATTATCCTTCCATCACCAAGATCGAAGGATTTTGTAATTACTTTCATACAGGATTTGGTTATTATATCTGAAAAAAATCGTGGTCTTATTACAGAGCTATAAGCCTTATCAAAACCATTTTATACAATACAAAAAAAGGCAATCAGTAAATTGCCTTTCTGATAAGGTAAGAATGGATGTTATTTCCTGATACCAAGCTTTTTGATAATTGAGCGGTACCGGGTAATGTCTTTTTCCTTTAAATAATCGAGCAACCTTCTTCTTTTACCAACGAGCCGCACCAGCGCACGTTCGGTTGCTTTGTCTTTACGGTTGTCTTTCAGATGTTCGGTAAGATGCTTGATCCTGTGTGAAAACAGCGCAATCTGCCCTTCGGGCGAACCAGTATCGAATTCCGATTTCCCGTACTCCTTGAAAAATTCTGTCTTAATTTCTTTTGTAAGGTACATATCCTTAATTCTATAAGCTTTATAATTGTCTTAAAACGGGGTGCAAAGGTACAACTTCTTATTTGATTAGCAAGAGGGAAATTGACATTTTTCCCCAACATACATGGTTTTTGTTCTGAACCATCAGCCATACATGATCGCTGATACAGAAATTCTTCAATGAACAACTGATAATCAGCAAGGTGTAATTATGAAAAAGGATTTTTGATTACCTGAGCTGATTGAGTATGCATATCGCAATGATGCTCTTCAACTTCCGGTAATGGCCTTTCAGGTGCAAAAATACACAACTGAATGACATTTTATTTTCCAAACACATAAAATTATTTACTTTTACCTCTTTATTTCGGATCAGATGCAATTTATAAAATTTTCATGCCATGGATTACCAAAAGATTGAATTATTTTTAGC
The DNA here is from genome assembly GCA_964419945.1 of uncultured Bacteroidales bacterium. Taxonomy (GTDB): domain Bacteria; phylum Bacteroidota; class Bacteroidia; order Bacteroidales; family JAAYJT01; genus JAAYJT01. The sequence continues at coordinate 90,330 of CAYQRU010000001.1, forward strand.
CACCCAGGGAAGCAAATTTCAACCCGAACAGTTGCCGGTTATTAAAAATTACCTTGAGAAAATGGACGACAACCAGTTCAACCGGATTCTAAGTCAGTCATATAAGGATCCCACCATGCTTCTGGTAATTTCGATACTGGGCGGTCACTTTGGTATTGACCGTTTCCTGATTGATCAAACCGGAACAGGTGTTGTCAAGCTACTCACCTGTGGCGGTCTGGGTATATGGACGCTGGTTGATTGGTTTCTTATCATGGGTCTGACACGCGATTACAATTTCAATAAATTTCTGCAGGTTGCCGGCTAAGATATGTAAGACTTTGTATTTCAGAAACCTGTTTGCAATTGCACTGATAACAGGAGGCTATGGATTGTATTTGTTGCCTCAGTTATTTAATATTGGCGGGGTAAAAGGTTTCTGTATATTTCATGCACTTACGGGAATTCCATGCCCGGGTTGCGGAATGGGAAAAGCAAGTGTTCTTTTCCTCCGGGGCAGTTTATACGAATCATTGATTGAGCATCCGCTGGCAATTCCTTTTACTGTTGCCACGCTCGCAGCACTATTCTGGCTAAGTTCAGATCTCTTCAGAAATAAAGAAACGCTGTTACACTTGCTAAAGCAACGGTTAAAATGGCCCTATTCCCTGTTGCTGTTCGTGGTGGTGATGGCTGCATGGATATATAATATGCTGAAATAGTTGATTTACAAGCAAACCAAATTCCGTATTGTGATTTCTTTATCATCATCCTGATCCGTTTTCAACAACCTTAGAGCATGCTCAAAATGTGTTTCTGTCAGCATTGGTTATAATCCCCTCAGATAGATTATATTCACATAGTGATAATTCAATGGTTTAACTATGTTCCTTACATGTTTGGCATGAGCATGTTTGGTTCATCACTCTTTCCGGAGAGGACTTTTGATTAAAACCGGAAGAAGAAAAAATACCAATTCCCGGAATAAACCGATGCATAGAAAATACCAGGGGAGAAGCGATCCTATCACCATCCCTACCATATTATCTTACTCTATTCATAATCGAACCACTGATTTCCTTCAGTCCTACTTCCACGATTTTCGCCTGGTAGCGTGCAGTGATCAGCCTGCTTTCAACTGCAAGATAATTTTTCTGTGCTTCCCGTAATTCAAAACCCGATAGTTCACCAAGCCTGAAACGTTCCATGGCAATGGCCAGGTTCCTGTTGGCCACTTCAAGATTATGCTGTTCAAAATCAACCAACTGTATTTTGCTTTGCAGGCTGATGAAGGTTGCCATCAAATCGGCTTCGAGGCGGGAACGTGAATCATTGAGTTCAATTTCTGCATTTTCAAGAGTAATCCGGGCGTTAGAGATCTGCCGGTTCAGATTAAATCCGTCAAACAGATTCCATCCTACAGAAAGGCCGTAATTCAGACCTGATGTACGGTTCGACTTGGTAAATCCTGATTCTGATTCAGACTTCAGGTAATTGTAACCGAGGATTGCATTGAGACGGGGCGACCGGCTTGCGTTTACCTGTCGCAGTTCCAATGCTGCAATCCGGTTATCGCTTTGACTCATCCTGAGGTAGGTATTGCCTGACATGGCATCAGCATAAAGTAAGCTCCATTCCGGTATCGCAACAGTATCAATGGTAGCTTCAACTTCAAATTCCTGGTCAATTTTCCTCGCAAGCATATTATTCAGCCTGATTTTGGAAATTCTGAAATTTTCCTGGTTATTTAATAACTCTGAACGGTCGGCATTATAATCTACCTGTGCCTGAAGGATGTCGAGCCGTGATGCGGCGCCTAATCCGAATTTCTCTTCTGCCAGCCTGATTCTTTCTTCCGAAATCGAAATAGACTTGTCAATAACCTGTAAATGTTGTTTTTGCCTGACGAGGTCATAATATGCTGAGAGCACCTCCACTATAGTGCGTTCGATCACAGCATGGGCTGCCAGTTCCCCCATTGCTTCAAATTCCCTGAGTTTGTCATAATTAAGAAACATTGCCAGGCCATCAAACAATGTCCAGTTCAATGTAACAGACCAATTGTGTGAGTTAGACCTTGCATTTTCCCGCTCATTGATCTGTCCGGAAAAATATTCCTGCCTGGAGTTTTGAATGTTGTTATTTTGGGCTGCACTCAGATCAATTGCTGGCAGAAAACCGGCATTTCCGTAAGTGAGATTATTCGAAGAAATCTCAACCTGGTTACGTGCCATGCGTATGGAGAAATTGTTCTCAAGAGCAATATTGACTGCCTGCCCGGGAGTGAGTAGTTCCTGCGCAGATATGAGCTGAGTGAATTGAAAGAGATGAAATAAAATAAAAGTTCTGGTTAATAGCATGATGTAATTCAGTTAATGAATGGATAGGATTGATCTGGTAAAATGTTTTCACTTCCTCATCAACAGAGTTGCTTTTCAGACAAACTAAGGAATGGAAATGTCTTTTCGTTTTTCGGAAATATAGGAATACATAGCTGGGATCACATATAGGGTTAATAAAGTGGCAAAAAGCATCCCTCCGATGATGGCGGTACCCATCGAAGCACGGCTTTCTGAACCAGCTCCAAGCGCCAGAGCAATGGGGATTACTCCGAGGATCGTTGAAAGGCTGGTCATAAGAATGGGTCTGAAACGTGCAACAGCAGCATCTTTGATAGCTTCTATCTTTTCCAGTCCCTGTAATTTACGCTGGTTGGCAAACTCTACGATAAGAATTCCGTTTTTCGCAACCAATCCTATGAGCATGATTATGCCTATCTGGCTGAAGATATTCATGGTATTTTCAAAGTACCATGTGGTAAGTATGGCACCTGCCAGAGCTAAAGGTACGGTAAACATGATGATCAGGGGGTCGCGGAAACTTTCAAACTGTGCTGCAAGAACAAGATAGATCAGAATGAGTGCAAACACAAATGCAAATATGAGGCTGGAGGAACTTTCTTCAAAATCTTTTGAAGGGCCGGCGAGGGATGTGCTAAACCGATCGTCAAGCACTTTGTCAGCAATGCGGTCCATTTCTTTGATCCCCTGGCCTATGGTTATTCCTTCAACAGGATTTGCCGAAACTGTTGCCGACACAAAACGGTTGTAGCGAAATAATTGCGGCGGATTGGTTTCTTCGCGAAGTTGCACCAGATTATCGAGTTGGATCATTTCACCGCGCGAATTCCGGACATATAACGATTTCAAATCAAGCGGCTTATTTCGGTTTTCCCGGTTCATCTGACCTATCACCTGATATTGTTTTCCGTTCATAACAAAATAACCAAAACGCTGGCCGCTGAAGGCAAGTGACAGGGTTTGGGCGATGTCCATGGCCGATACGCCCAGACTGCGGGCTTTATTACGATCAATGCTTACGCTGATCTCCGGCTTGTTGAAACGCAGGTTCAAATCGGAAAACTGAAACATCGGGCTTGCAGACACCTCATTGATGAATAGGGGTACAATTTCGCGCAGAGCTTCAAAATTTGGAGCCTGAATGACATATTGTACCGGTAATCCTCCACCCTGCCCACCGATTGATTGATCCTGAGCCACAAAAACCCTGGCTGCAGAAAGATTTCTC
>CAYQRU010000002.1:0-87053 GCA_964419945.1 uncultured Bacteroidales bacterium
TGGGTAAAACAGCAAAAGCAGGCTGTTCGCCTGTAAAAGCAAAAAACCCCGCCGGATGAATCCCGGCGGGGTTTTTTATCACCTGTCTAAACAATATCTGTTCGGGTTTGTTATCCTCACAAAGTTTTATAATCCCTCATTTTACCATGAAAACGCTCATTGAATTTATCCACGAAAAACAGTACGAAATCCCTTATGCTACCGGCGAGTTTACCCGCCTGCTCAACGACCTTACCATTGCTGCGAAAATTGTAAACCGCGAAATCAATAAAGCAGGGCTGGCCGATATCCTTGGAGAATCAGGAGTCAGTAACGTTCAGGGCGAGACCCAGAAGAAACTGGATGTCTTTGCTGATCAGCATTTTATCAAAGCTCTTAAAAACGGTGGGCAGTGTTGTGCCATTGTTTCAGAAGAACTTGAAGAGCCGGTAATTTTCGAAGATGCTTTTTCGATGAAAGGCAAATATGTAGTAGCCATTGATCCACTTGACGGTTCAAGCAATATTGAAGTCAACGTGCCGGTTGGAACCATATTTTCGGTTTACAGGCGACTTTCGCCTTCCGGAACAAAAGCTACCCTCGAGGACCTGTTGCAACCTGGTCAAAATCAATTGGCAGCAGGATACATTACCTACGGTTCGTCCACCATGTTGGTATATACTACTGGAAATGGCGTAAACGGCTTTACCTATGATCCGTCTGTAGGGCTTTTCTTGCTTTCGCACCCCGAAATGAAAATACCTGTTTCTGGCACGATGTATTCGATCAACGAGGCAAACTACATCTATTTTCCGGAAGGAGTAAAAAAATACATTAATTATTGCCAGGAACACGATAAAAGTACAAACCGCCCATATTCAACCCGTTACATTGGCTCATTGGTAGCCGACTTTCACCGTAACATGATCCGTGGCGGTATTTATATCTATCCTGGTACCGAAAAAAATCCGGACGGTAAGCTTCGTTTACTCTACGAATGTAATCCAATGGGATTCCTGGCCGAACAATCGGGGGGCAAGGCCACCGACGGTTTCCGGCGCATTCTCGAGATCAAACCCACAAGTCTGCATCAGCGCGTTCCTTTCTTTACCGGTTCGGTTACGATGGTGGATAAAGCTATGGAATTCATGAATCTTTACCTTGAAAATTCAGACAGACCCAAGGGAATATATTGCGATTATTGCCGCAAGCCCCAGCAATAAGTAAGAGATTGCCACCTGCCTGCTGCAGGATGCGAACCTCTTGTAATTATAAAAAAAACAGGCACTGCGCTGCAGGTTTCTGATCAGGTCATCCCTGGTTTTTCACTTCTTTCTTGATTCTTTGGATGTGTCCACGCCCCATTGCCTTTACTTCGCATCCCAATTCGAAGTAGCGGCGGATTTTTTCGTCGCTGAGGATTCCGAAACAGTCAACAACAGCTACCGGTTGTCCAGCCCATTTCACGATATCATCGGGATCGAGTTTCAGATATTCTTCGTGGGGGACTGCAAGGATTACAGCTTCTACGCCCTTGAGAGCTGCAGGCAGATCTTTCTGCACGGTGATTTCTATCAGATGTTCCTGGTTTCTGAAAAAGCGGCTCCATGAGTGTCCCGGTGCAGGGTATTCATCCTGGTTTTCAAGTTCGTACCAATGTTCAACATAAGGATCGTGTACCTTCATCTCGGCACCCATTTCGGTGAGGCGTCTTACTACTAATTCGCTGCCGCTGTAACGGGTATCGCCGACATCCTGCCGGTAGCTGGCACCACATAACAACACATCGGATCCGGCAATATACCGCGACATATTCCGTAAGGCATCTCGTACAAGCTGTGCTACATGCAGGGCACGTGTATCATTGATATCAATGGCCGTCGGTGTGATCTTAAATATTTCATCCCCGTCTTCAAAACCAAGAATATGGCGGTATGCCCAGTATCCTAATCCTCCGTCTTTGGGAAGGCAATAGCCCCCGATTCCGGGACCGGGAAAAATCATGTTGCTATGTGTAGGCCGCATTTTGATGGCTTTGATCACTTTGATCAGATCCACACCATTGCGTTCGGCAAAAAGGCTCCACTCGTTCAGGTAGGCCAGGATGGTGGCACGGTATGAATTTTCAACGATCTTGGTGGTTTCCGACTCAATGGGGCGATCCATCACCGTTAAAGGGTAATCTTTGGTGTTCAGCACTTCATGCAGGAATTTTTCGACCCTTTTGCGGGCTTCGGCATCACATCCCGAACAAACACGCCAGAAATCCCGGATACTCGATACATATTCACGTCCCGGCATCACGCGCTCAAAACTGTGCGCCAACAGTGGGGTAGAATCGATTTTCCGTCTGGCAAAAGCCTTTTTCAGGATAGGCCAGGCGACGAATTCCGTGGTACCGGGAGCAACCGTGGTTTCGATCAGCACCAGGCATTGTGGTGGAATTTTCTCACCTATCGTTTTCATGGTAGCTTCCAGTGCAGCCATATCGGCCTCGCCGGTTCGCATGTTACCTAATTCCTGCTTGGAATAATCGCATTGCACGTCCACTACCACGCAATCGGCAAGCATCAGGCAATCGCTGTTGTAAGTAGCTGTAAGTGTTTGGTTTTCAACAACGGTACGGTGAATGATTTTATCTACTTCAGGATCTTCAGCCTTTACAGGCGAAACACCTGTATTAAGCATGGGAATTTTCCAGTAGCTTCTTGTGCTTGGCCGTTGACAGCCGATGACGAATTTTGTATTCCTTCCTTTTTCATCGGTTGTATCAGCGACAATAGCAGCCATTACGGCGCCTACGAATCCAATACCCATCACTACCACTATTTCCTTACCCTCGCTGCGGGCTTTTGCAGCCAACTCCTGCAGGCGTTTATACTCCTGTGCGTATTCATTTTTTTGCGGCAGGGGAAATCTTTCGCCGGCCGGATTTACCGAATAAATAACTTTGTTTTCCATCAGTCAGAATTTGTTTAATGAATAGATGTTATATTGTTGATTTTTTTATTCGTCCGTCTGCCCGAAGCAGCAGGATTGATATTATTCACCAGAGGTGGATTTTCATTTTCCCACCGGATTTTATCTCAGTTTTGCCCTCAACTCCTTTTCTAAAATCTGCCGTAAATTTTCCATGAAGCGGTCAATTTCTTCATCCTTCAATGTTTTATTGTCATCGCGCAACATAAAACTCACCGCATACGATTTTTTGCCTGCTTCAATCCGGTCACCTTCGTACACATCGAACAGGCTGATATTTTTTAAAAGATGTCCTCCGTTTTTTATTGCAAGTTTTTCTATATCGCTGAATTTCACCTGTTTTTCAAGAAGCAATGCCATATCGCGCCGCACAGCCGGAAACCGTGGAATTCCGGCGCTATGTAAGGGCGGATTTCCGGAAATCGTTTTAATACAAAGTTCCCAATCAATTTCTGCATAAAAAACTTCCTGCCTGATATCGAAGGGTTGCAAAATGCTGTTTTTAATCCTTCCATACTTTGCAAGTATATGGTTTTCAGAAACAAGGCTCAGCCCATAATCGAAAAAAGCATCAGTGTTTTCAACGGTTTGATAATTGTTTGTAATTATACCGCTTCGTTGCAATAATGCATGCACCATGGCTTTGAGCTGGAAGAAATCCGTTTTTTCTTCCTTCAGGTACCACGATTCAGGATGTTTTCGTCCACTGATAAAAAGTGCCAGTTTCCAGTGCTCAAGGTATTTTTCAAGACTGTTGCTGCTGTCTGATTTTTTGTGTTGCAGGCTGTATTCCGCACCAAATTCAAAAAGTTTCATATCCGTAACTTTCCGGTTGATGTTGAAAATGATGGTTTCAAGCCCTCCAACCAGCAAAGTTTGACGCATTACATCCAGATCGCGGCTGATAGGATTGAGTATCCTAACATGTTTTTCAGCATCAATCACAGGCAATGATTCGCTGTACACTGATTTTGTCAGCGAATTACACATGATCTCAGCAAATCCGTTGGAAGCCAGAAAATCGGAAATGGTGTTGCGCAGCTTATGGCGATCTGGTTTTTCCGATAACGAAATGGATGACCGCAGCGAACTGTCGAATTCTATGTTGTTATAACCGTAGATGCGAAGAATTTCTTCAATTACATCTGCTTCACGCTGCACATCGGTTTTGGAGGTGGGAACTGCCACCCACATACCTTCATCGTCATGCGCAGTGATCTTCATCCCGAGCCAGTTCAAAATAGCGTGAATGATTTCCTTTTCAATTTTTTTCCCGATAAGGCGGTCAATATTTTTATATTTCATATGAACCTGAAAGGGAATGATGGTGTTGGGATAAACGTCCACCACTTCTGAAGAAATGCTTCCTCCGGCAACTTCCCTGATGAGCAGGGCAGCCCGCCTGAGGGCATACACAGTGATATTGGGATCAGTGCCGCGTTCAAAACGGAAGGAGGCATCTGTTTTCAATCCGTGATGCTTTGAAGTTTTTCTGATGCTCACCGGGTTGAAACAGGCACTTTCAATAAATACATTCCGGGTATTCATGGTTACACCCGATTTTACTCCTCCGAAGACACCGGCAATACACATTCCTTCACTGGCATTACAGATCATCAGGTCTCCGGATGTAAGCCTGCGTTCAACTTCGTCGAGGGTCACAAAAGGACTTCCTTCAGGTAATTGTTTTACGATAACCTTATTTCCTGCAATATGAGCGGTGTCAAATGCATGAAGGGGCTGCCCCAGTTCAAATAAGACAAAATTGGTAACATCCACTATATTATTGATGGGCCTGACGCCCACAGATTTCAGAAAGTTTTGTAACCATTCCGGCGATTCTCCGACTGTTACTCCGCTGATGGTGAGGCCGGAATATCGCGGACAGGCTTTTGTGTCTTCAACGGTAACCCCAATGGGCAGTGCATGATTATCAACCCTGAAGGCTGTTATGTCAGGCAGTTTTAATGCCAGATGCTTCTGAGGTTCAGAAAAATACATGGTATTCCAGGCAGCCACAAGATCGCGGGCAACACCGATATGCGAGGCTGCATCGGAACGGTTAGGTGTTAGCCCTATTTCGAGAATGGTATCGCAGGTGACCTTGAAATAGGTTGAAGCCGGCATCCCCACCGTGGCATCGCCGGGCAATACCATGATTCCGGCATGTGAATTGCCCAATCCAACTTCGTCTTCGGCACAGATCATGCCTTCGGATGTTTCTCCCCGGATTTTACTTTTTTTGATGGTAAAAGAATTCTCTCCAACCGTCAGGGTGGTTCCTTCAGGCGCCACCAGCACTTTCTGGCCAGCGGCAACATTGGGAGCTCCGCAAACAATGTCGAGCAGACGCGCAGCGCCAATATCCACCCTGGTCAGGCTTAGCTTGTCAGCATTCGGGTGCTTCACGCAGTGTTTTACTTCACCGATCACAATGCCTGCCAGCCCGCCTCTGATGCTTTCGAAAGATTCCACACCTTCCACTTCAAGGCCGCAGCCTGTAAGAATTTCGGCAATAATTTCCGGGCATGCATCGAGGCCGGTGTACTCTTTCAACTTGTTACAAGATACTTTCATCCGGTTGAAATGTTTTATTTTGAAGTGGGCAAAAGTACAGAAAAAGTGTATTCTGGTGTGAAGAGCTTTTGGGGTAATGAATACCAATGAAAGACCAATATTGGTTTACATGCTTTTGACGTAAATTGTCACGCAAGTACATTGGTCGTAAACCCAACATTAAAAAGGCCGGCCTTTTATAGCCCGCCCTGGTTTTCAAATGAAACCTTTTATTCAGCCTTTAATTTTTTTGCTGCCTCAATCATCTGGGGCAGCACCTGGTTCACATCTCCGACAATTCCATAATCGGCCACATTGAAGATGGGCGCCTCAGGATCTTTGTTTACAGCAACAATAATTTTTGAACCACTAATGCCGGCTACATGTTGTATGGCACCCGAAATTCCGAAGGCAAAATACAGGTTGGGGCTGATCACCTTACCGGTCTGACCCACATGTTCGCTGTGCGGTCGCCAGCCCTCATCAGAAACAGGACGTGAACAGGCTGTACCAGCTCCCAAAACATTTGCCAGTTCTTCGATGCCGCCCCAATTATCAGGACTTTTCATACCGCGGCCTGCCGAAACCACAATTTCTGCCTCGTTCAGCAAAATTTTTCCGGTTTGCTTTTCCGTACTTATAACCCTGACAGGTGAGTCAAAATATGCTGAACCGATGCTATGTTTTTCGATGGCAGTGTCAACCGGATTTATATGAACACCAAAAGCATTGGCCGAAAGAAGCAATATTTTTTGCAGACTGTTGATCTGTATTTGCGATAGTACTTTACCTGAATATACTTTTCGGGGTACAACAAAAGGCTCTGTTTTAACGGGCAGTCCGGAAACTCCGCTGACTACCCCGGCTTTCAGCCTGGCGGCAACCCCGGGAGCTATTGCTTTGCCTGTATTATTATCTGCAAATAATACTACATGTGAGTTGGTTTGCCCTACCCAATGCCGGACGAGCTTTGAAAGATTGCAGCTGTCAGGATAAGCATCGCCCTCAAAAGTGATGACGCGCGAAGCACCGTAATCGCCCAGTTGCTTCAACTCATCATCAGCAACGAGACCAACGGAAAGTGCAATGACTTCGCCTCCGGTCATGCCGGACAATGCTTTGGCATAGGAAACCAGTTCAAAACTCTGTTTTTTGAATTTCCCTTCCCGGTTTTCGGTATAAACTAATATCTTCATTGTAATTTCGGATTTTCGATTTCTTTTTTGTTGCAGTGATACAGTATTTTTGATATGCTTGTGTATTCCTGCTCTAAGGATTGCCAACTGCCAACTTTTTCTTTAGACTTTGAATTTTGGACTTTGGATTTTGATTTTGAGACTTGGGTCCTGGAATTTGGAGTCTGGGTCTTGGGACTTGGGTCTTCCTACAGGGCCTTCGCTTCCTCCCTCAGCAACCTGATTACCTCCCCGGCATTATGCGCTTCTATCATCTTGCATTTGCTTTTGGCCGGTGGGTTCAGGAGTTGAACAGTGGCTGTCATGCTTTCACCGGATGCCGCTTCAATGGTTTGCAGAGGTTTGGTTCTGGCCTGCATGATACCACGCATCGAAGGAATACGTGGAACGATGGCTATTCCTTTCTGAACCACCAGCAACACCGGTGCTATGGTTTCCAGCATTTCTTTGCCGCCGTCAATTTCGCGTTGTACTTTCAGTATATCGCCTTCAATATCCAGTGCTGAAACCGAGGAGACAAAATTCAAATCAAACATACCAGCCAGCAAGCCACCTACTACAGAACCGTTGTGATCGCTTGATTCAATCCCACAAAGGACAATATCAAATGATTCGTTTTTCACAACTTCGGCCAGGTTGGCGGCTACCATCCACGCATCGGTAGGCTCTGCGTTGATACGGATGGCACGGTCGGCGCCGGTGGCCAGGGCTTTACGCAGAGTTGCTTCGGTGAGTGCGGGTCCAACATTGGCTACAACCACTTCAGTTACTCTTCCGGCATCTTTAAGTTCAAGTGCGCGGGTCAGTGCCAGTTCGTCCCAGGGATTGATGATCCATTGTATTCCGGCTGTATTGATACTTTTACCATCTGGCCCGATTGCGATCTTCGTGGTCGTATCGGGAACATTGCTTATACAAACTAATATTTTCATTCTTTCTGCTTTTTGCTACTAAGACTGTAAGGCTCAAAGTTTTATAAAAAAACTTAGTGGTTCTTAGTGTCTTGGTGCCTTAGTGGTTATGATTTCATTTTAAAACATCCCTCGAAATTACAATTTTCTGAATTTCCGAAGTTCCTTCATAAATCTGCGTGAGTTTGGCTTCGCGCATCAGACGCTCCACGTGGTACTCTTTCACGTAGCCGTAACCGCCATGAATCTGAACCGCCTCAGTGGTAACTTCCATCGCAATATCAGCGGCATACAATTTTGCCATGGCACTGGCAACGCCGTAAGGTTGATGCTGGTCTTTCAGCCATGCGGCTTTCAGGCAGAGATTCCGTGCGTTTTCAATTTTTACAGCCATATCTGCAAGTTTGAAAGCGATGGCCTGATGATTGGCGATCTCGGTTCCGAAAGCCTTGCGTTCTTTCGAGTACTGAACTGCGCGTTCAAAAGCCCCGGATGCAATTCCCAGCGCCTGTGCGGCAATCCCGATGCGGCCGCCTTCCAGGGTTTTCATGGCAAATTTGAACCCGAAACCATCCTCACCGATGCGGTTTTCTTTAGGAACCTTTACATCGTTGAACATCACCGAATGGGTATCACTGCTGCGCATACCCATTTTATCCTCATGCGGCCCGACTGAAATTCCGGGTGAGTGGCGGTCAACAATAAATACATTGATACCACGGTGTTTTAGTTCAGGATGTGTTTGTGCGATAACAAGGTATGTTCCTGCGGTATTTCCATTGGTGATCCAATTTTTCGTACCATTAAGCAGGTAATAATCGCCTTTGTCTTCGGCGGTGGTTTTTTGGCTGGTGGCGTCCGAACCGGCTTCAGGTTCTGACAGGAGGAAGGCTCCGATCTTTTCGCCACGTGCAAGCGGTTTTAAAAACTTTTGCTTTTGTTCTTCTGAACCAAATTCCTGCAGGCCATAACAAACCAGCGAATTATTGACCGACATGATCACGCTGACGCTGGAATCCACTTTTGAGATTTCTTCCATAGCTAAGACATAAGAAACGGTGTCCATTCCGCCTCCGTCGTATTTCGGGTCAACCAGCATGCCGAGGAAACCGAGTTCGGCAAGCGTTTTAACATGCTGTGTGGGATAAATCATTTTTTCGTCGCGTTCGAGCACGTCAACGATGAGTTCACGCTGGGCGTAATCCCTGGCCGCCTGGCGGATCATTAGTTGTTCTTCGGTGAATTCAAAGTTCATGTTGTTGCAGGTTTAGGTTAATTATGATGGTTTAGTGGTCAAGAAACGGATAATCCGTGTATCCTTTTTCACCTCTGGTATAAAACGTATCAGTGTAGGGTTGGTTCAAAGGGGCGTGAAGTTCAAAACGTCTGGGCAAATCGGGATTGGCGATAAAAAGCCTTCCAAAAGCAATCAGATCAGCCCAGCCTTCGCGAAGGTAATGATTTCCTTTTTCCTGTGTGAATCCACCGCAGGTAATGAGCGTACCCTTGTAAACCGGGCGGAAATATTTCGCCACTTCCTTTATAAAATGCGGATAATCATCCAGTGATAATAATGGTTCAACCAGGTGCAGATAAGCTAACTCGTAATCATTCAGCTTGTTAATCACATAACCAAACAATCCGGCAGGGTCAGGGTCACCCATGCCGAAACGTGTGCCACTGGGCGCCAATCGGATTCCCACTTTCTTGCTTCCCCAAACGGAAGTAACGGCTTCCAGCACTTCAAACAGGAAGCGCGCACGGTTCTCAACAGAACCGCCATATTCATCGGTTCTTTTATTTGAACTGTCGTGAAGGAACTGGTCAATCAGGTAAGAGTTGGCAGCGTGGATTTCCACTCCGTCAAAGCCGGCTTCTTTGGCATTTTGTGCGGCTTTGCGGTAATCTTCCACGATACCGGGAATTTCGCCGGTTTCCAAAGTACGCGGGATTTCTGTTGGTCTTTTACCGTGCGGCGTGCTCAATTCACCTCCGGGATTGATGGCCGAAGGCGCTACCGGCAATTGGTGATTGGGTTGCAGCAAAGAATGAGAAACCCTTCCCACATGCCAGAGTTGAAGAAAAATCAATCCGTCTTTTTCATGAACTGCTTTTGTTACTTTTTTCCAGCCTTCCACCTGTTCAGGAGTGTGAATGCCGGGGGTATTCATATAGCCGATACCTTGCCGGGAAATCTGTGCCCCTTCCGCAATGATCAATCCCGCCGATGACCGCTGTGCATAATAGGTGGCCATGATGTCCACCGGCACATTGCCTTCACCTGCCCTGCGGCGGGTAAGCGGAGCCATGGCTATACGGTTTTTCAACCGGTAAGGGCCCAGTTGAAAAGGGGAAAGCAAAGGCTGAGCTGGTTTCGGGATTGCATCCCTATCAGACTGAAAGGGCGAAAGAATAAGTTGATTGGGGTTGTTGTTCTCGTGGTGGGTCATAGTTTAATTTTCAGCTTTGCGATAAACGAGTGCCACAAGTGATTTATCATCGCCGCCCATGTTAACAGTCAACCCGTAAGGACGGTCGGCGGGGATTTCAATCTGTGCTTTGCCGGCTTTTCCGGTAAGTTGCTCCCAGATGGTTACAGCCATGTGCACGCCGGTAGCGCCTGTGGGATGCCCCCAACCAATCAGTCCTCCGGTGGTGTTCACAGGAATTTTACCTTCGCGGGCTGTATTGCCTTCGGCAACAAATTTTGCGCCTTCTCCCTGTTTTGCGAAACCAATGGCTTCAATTGCCAGAACACCAGCAATGGTGAAGCAGTCGTGTAGTTCTATAGTTGCCAAATCGTTGATGGTGATGTTTGCTGAAGCAAGTGCCTGCCTTACCGATTCGGCCATGGTGCTCAAACGGGTTGCATCTTCTGGTTCTTTGGTGATGTCTTCTTCCGCCTGACCCCAGCCGGTGATCTCAATGGCTTCCGACAAAGGAATGCTGGCTTTTTTTAATCCTTCTTCGGATGCCACCACAATAGATGATGCCCCGTCAGAAACCTTGCTGCAGTCGAACACATTCAGGTAATCGGTGAAAACGGAGGGCATTGGCTCAGTCATGGCCAGTTTTTCCAAATCTTCCACCTTGTTCTCAAATTCCTGTGCGGTAGGGCAAAGGCGGGCATTTTCAATGGCATTTCTGAACCAGCGCGCAAATCCTTTTCGGGCGTAGTCGCGGCCATATTTTTCAAAGTAAGCGCCGGCACGATTGCTGAACTGCCCCGGGAAAAAGTAGGCATGACCTTCTTTGCGTTTCGGGTACCAGCCGGCTCCGGCCAACACATCGGCTCCATAAATGGCTTTCACTGTGTTCTGAACTTCCACACCAATAACCAGAGCCATATCAGCGGTTTCGGCCAGGATGGAGCGGATACCCGCGAGCAGTGCAAGTCCACCGGAAGCACAGGCACCTTCTACACTCACAGCGGGTTTGTACCGCAAACCTTCGTCAATCATGGGCATAAAAGCGCCCAGGTGGGCCTGTTTGTTAAACCTGGCCGACATAAAATTACCGACCACGCATTCATCAATGTTTTGTGCACCGCCAATGGCAGCAATGCTGGCCTGTCCCGCTTCTTTCATGTAATGTTCCAGTCCGGGCATTTGTTTTTTGGGGTTGAACTCCCTGCGTCCCGTTCCCATTGAAACGGTATTGTATCCTGCGGTCAGAAAGACTCTTTTTCTTAATTTGTTCATGGTTCTCAGTTTTTTACAGGTAATCATTTACCGGCCCGAATGCATGGAAGAAGCCGGTCATCATCACGGTATTTACATCATCGGGTTTGTGGGCTACGCCATCGGCCACAAGTTGCTGCCCGATTTCGTTGGCATTTCGTGCATAAGCTTTGGTGAGTTCTGCGCCGGGAGTGGTCATTTGTTTCAACTCATTAAAATATTGCTGAAGCATGCTTTCGCGTGAGCGGTTTTTGATCGCGTTTTTCCAGGGTTGCCAGCTAATGGGTATGGTTCCAAGAAAAGCATCCATCTTTTCAGCTAACGGTTCGATGTCAACATATCTTTTTGAATCCAAATCAAAAACTCCGGTAATTCTTCCTTTTTCGTAACGGAAAATGCCATCTTTCTGGCTTCCGTCGGCAAACTGCCCTCCCTTGATACCTTGTTCTATGAACTGCTCAAAAAGCGGGCATCGGAGGGCTTCGATCAGCCTTTTGTCCATCACGTCCATGATGAAAAGGCATACATCAATGCCTACATAATCCGACAACTGGAAAATACCCATGGGACGGATCAGGTAATCACGGCTGATTTTATCCAGGACGCAAATGGCTTCGGTGAGCGGCATTTTCTCAGCAAGTTTTTGTGTTTCCTGAACCGCAAAAAGAATATCGCGCATAAAAAATCCGTTACCGATAAATCCAGCCACATCGTTCGACAGCACGATGACTTTTTTAAGATTTTTCGCCAGTTGGTTCGCAAATTCAGCCAAATCTGGATTCACACCTTTAAGCGGAATGATTTCCATCAGTTTCTGAACTGCGGGTGGGTTATAAAAGTGGAATCCGATGATGTTACCGTTCAGACCGGCTTTTTCGTTGAGTTCTCCTATCGGGATGGAAGAGGTGTTGGTGAGGAACCAGGGCTTATTCGGATTGTTTTGGTTGATGCTGCTGAAGAGCTTCACTTTCAGATCCGGGTTCTCACTCACAGCCTCAAAAACCACATAGGCTTCATAGGCGGCTTCCATGCGGGTGGTGGGCTTTACCACACTAAGCACATCATTCACGTATTGGTTGATCACTTCCTCATTTTCGATGAGGTTTGGGTTCGAAGCATACCATTTGCGCAGTTGTACGGTCATTTTCTCGGCGCTTTTGAGCACCTGGGTTCTGAGATATTTCATCAGTCCGCTGAGTGCGGCAGGTGAAACATCAATGGCGTGGAAGCTTGCTTCGCCGGGGTCTTTGCCCTCGGCAATGCGGAGGTTGGCCATCTCAATGGCTGTTAGCAGCACGATGCCGCTGCCCATTTTTCCAGCAGCTCCGAGGACAGCGACATTAGTTAATTTATCGTTGTAAATCATAGCAATTATTTATTTCGGATTGGCGATTTCAGATTTCGGATTGGAGACTGACGATTTGGGATTTATTTGTTGATTCGTTTTTTTACGGTTGTTATTGATGTGACAAAGATTGCAAGTAATTCGTTGGCTTCTTTACGTAAAGTTATTATTTCATCTGACTTTGCTAGTTGCAGTTCCTCAATCATTTCGAGCCAGAAAGCGGTTTCATCACTTTCTTCCTCAACTATCTGAAGCTTCGCTATAAAATCCTTGTCAGATTTGGCCCTGCATGAAGCCCTGTAATTCGAAGCTATTGATGTTGACGATTTGATAATCTGGTATGTAATAATTTTAGCTTCCTGACTTCCTGGAAAAGTCTTTGTAAGCTTGATAATGTTAATTGCAAGCCTCTTGGTTCTGTTTTGTAGCTCAAACTTGTCCATGTTTTTCCATTTAAGCTATTAATGATGGGTTTTAAATCCGAAATCGCCAATCGTAAATCGTAAATTAAAAATTGGGTTTACGTTTCTCCAAAAAGGCTCTCATTCCTTCTTCTCCTTCATTCCCGAATAAAGATCCAAACTCATCGGCTTCGAGGTGACTGCCGGCATCGAAATCCATTTCCATTCCCTCACGGACAACCATCTTTATTTTCTTCACTGCTTTCGGGCCTTTTGAGGCGATGAGTTTTGCCATTTCCATGGCTGAATCCATCAAATCTTCAGGTTCATATACTTTCTGTACAAGACCGATGCGCAAGGCTTCGGCAGCGTCAATCATTTCAGCACTCATCAAGAGCCACAAAGCATTGCCCATTCCTATCAGGCGGGGTAAGCGTTGCGTAGCTGCAAATCCAGGAATCAAACCCAGGTTGACCTCCGGTTGGCCGAATCTGGCCCTGGAAGATGCAAGCCGGATATCGCAGGCCAGCGCAAGTTCAAGTCCGCCTCCCAGCGCAAAACCGTTGATGACAGCAATAAAAGGCTTATCAAGTTGCTCCATTTTACGAAAAACGTTTTGACCACGTAGGGAGAATTGTGTTCCTTCATCGCTGTTCTTGTCCACCATTTCGGCAATATCGGCACCAGCAACAAATGCCTTACCTTCGCCGGATAGCAAAATTACCTTTACCGAATCGTCGCGCGTGATCTCATCGAGCAGATGGTCCATTTCATCAAAAAAAGAAGTGTTCAGCGCATTCAGAGCTTCAGGACGGCTGATGGTGACAGTGAGAATTCCATCGTAATTGTGGATGCTGAGAATTTTTACATTCATAAGCTTTGTTTAGATACCAGAACTAACAATTTTCAGGACAGTATGTTTATTCAGAACAATCATCCTGAGCAGAATTGCGGAGGATGAAAGATTTCAGCATATGTCTGTTGTAAAAATCGGTAAGCAGCAACCAGATAAAGTCAGTTGTCCGGCAAATAAAAAACCAGGCAGGCGATAAATAGCTATTCGCCGCCTGCCTGGTGAATGTTTAAATGACTACTTGGTGAGCGTTCCGGCGTTGTTATTTGATGAGCCTTTGGTGATTTCAGTAAATATAAAAAAATTCGCTGTTCCATCGGGCTGGCGTCCGTAAGAATAGGTTACCTCAGTCATGGCCGGGAATACGAAATTGTCAACAATATTTCCTTCTGTATCTTCAAGCCAAATTTCCTCTCCGCCACTTGATAATCCGAAACCACTCGGGTCATCATCGTCAGTGACGATAACAAAAAAGCCATTGGCGGGGATTACAGTGCCGGCTGGAAATTCTTTTTTTGGTTTGGTTCCGGTATTTCCACCGTTGTCATATATTTTATAACCACTGAGGTTCACTTCAGCAGATGAGCCATTATAAATTTCAATCCAATCTGGATCCTCAGTAGTCCCTCTTGAAAAAACTTCGTTCATATAAATCAGGCTCGGAGTGATATTGCTGTTGGTGGTGCCCCTGGTAATTGTATTCAGAAGTTGCCAGTCTTCAGATCCGTCAGGAAAACGACCATAACTTTGGGTTACATCCATGGCAGCAAAAATTACGTTGTCAATTACATTTCCTGCAGCATCTTCGAGCCATACTTCTTCTCCGGAACTTGAAAGCCCGAAACCACTTGGATCAGCATCATCGGTAACAATAACGAAAAAACCATTAGCCGGGATGATTGTTCCGGCTGGGAATTCTTTCTTTGGTTTTGCTCCGGTGGCACCACCACTGTCATAAATTTTATATCCACTGATGTCCGCCTGGATTGGCGATGTATTATAAATTTCAATCCAGTCGGGGTCTTCTTCTGTTCCCCTCGAATATATTTCGTTCAGCAGAATGGTAATTGTAACAATATTTTGATTGGGTCCTCCTTTTGTAATGTTGTTGAGCAATTGCCAGTTGGCCGATCCATCCGGTAACCGCCCATAACTTTGTGTCACTTCCATTGCAGGAAAAACTACGTTATCAATGACATTTCCGGCAGCATCTTCCAGCCACACCTCTTCCCCACTGCTCAAGAGTCCAAAGTCTGACGGATCGCCTGTATTATCAGTAATTATCACAAAAAATCCTCCTGCGGGAATTGTCGTTCCGGCAGGAAATTCCTTTTTGGGTTTTGTACCGGATTGACCACCGGTATCATACATCTTATATCCGCTGACATCAATGGGTGCTCCGGAACTATTATATATTTCAATCCAGTCCGGATCGTCTGCGGTGCCTCTTGAAAAGATTTCATTCATCAGAATATAACCGGGTGCCGGTATTTCGTCGGAAAATGTAATACTATCAATACTGTTCAGAGGTACATTGATGATTGTACCATCGGCTTTGTAAATGTTCAGATGCTGGGCTGAGAGGCTGCCAGCCATCAGTAATATGCCGAACAGGGTAAGTGCTGATTTTTTCATTTTTTTGTTTTTACTTTTTGACAATGATTTTTTCGCTTGCAATGTTTTTGTTTTGACTGATCCGGCAAATATAAAGACCGGGAGGTACGTCAGACAACAACCATTGATAATGGTGGTTGCCAGCCGTTTGAAGTCCGGTTGCTTTGCTCAAAATAAGGTCGCCGCAAGAATTAAAAACCTCGAGACAGACATATCCCTTTTCATTCAGCGAGTAATCAAGAATAACATAATCCTTTGCAGGGTTTGGAAAGGCTTTGAGTTTCAGCAGTTGCTTCACGAGTTCACGTTGCTCGTTGACTCCGGTTGGAATATCGAAAGTGAGTTTCTGAATATCCGATAGAGCAACTACTATCGTCGAACCATCGTTCAGGCTTATTCGCATAAATTCCTGTGCACCAGTTGGTAGCTGAAGCAGCAAAAGAAATGCGTTCAGCAGAAAGAGCAATTTTAGCGGAGAGTTTTTCATAAATAATAGTTTAAAAGTTAATTTTATTGGGTCATATTTATCGAATCAAGTCAATTAGGTTTTTTGATGATTTTTATTTATTCTTCTTCAATGCAAAGTTACACAAATTTTTTACTGGTACGCATATGAATTTTTACCCAATGGTTTTCCGGACAAAAAATGTGCAGGTAGAATGGATGTTTCTGATTGACAGTCTGACTATTGGGTTGAAATATTTTCGGCATCTGCCTGTGCTGCTGTGGCCGATTCATTTTTTTTCTTAGATTTGCGCCCGGTAAAATCAGAGGAGTAATTAATTTTCAACTAAATCATTAAAAACTATGTTAAAAGAACACCCAAAAGGATTATTGGTTGCGTTTTTCTCAAACATGGGGGAGCGCTTTGGATTCTACACCATGATGGCAATTCTGGTGTTATTTCTGCAGGCCAGGTACGGACTTTCTGAGGAAGAAGCCGGTGGCTATTACAGTTGGTTTTATTTCGGTATTTATGCCCTGGCTCTGGTAGGTGGTCTGCTGGCCGATGCTTCCCGCAAGTATAAGTTTGTGATCCTGATGGGGATTATAATCATGTTTGCCGGCTATGTAGTTATGGCCATTCCGGGCAATTCACTCGCTATCACCCTCATTGGACTCTTTACAATTGCTTTTGGTAATGGCTTGTTTAAAGGCAACCTACAGGCTGTTGTTGGTCAGATGTACGACAATCAGGCTTATTCCAAAGTGCGTGACTCAGCCTTTATGATCTTTTACATGGGCATTAACATAGGTGCATTTTTTGCTCCTTTTGCAGCAACAGGAGTTCGTAACTGGTTTCTCAGAACCCAGGGATTTGAGCATGATGGAAGCCTTCCGGCGATGTGTCATGCATTTAAGGGAGGAACTCTTGAAAACCTTGCCAAATTTCAGGAGTTGGCCGATAAGGTCTCAGGAACAGCAGTCACCAACCTTCAGGAATTCGCAGATAATTATATAGCTGCTTTTTCAAAAGGGTATAATTATGCTTTTGGAATTGCGGCAGGTGCTATGATCATCTCCTTGCTGGTATATGTAATCTTCAATAAGCTTTTACCCAGTGTTAATAAGATTGCTGTGAAAACTGATGGCGAAAAGCCCAAAGCCAAGGCGAATGTTGTCAGTTTTCTGCTGGCAGCCGGCCTTATGGCAGCAACTTCCTTTATCTTTTATTTCCTGATGGATGATATTGCTTTAGGAATGGCGTTAGGTTTGTTTATCGGATTTGTTGCCATGATCGTCCAGATTTCGACCAAGGAAGAACGACCCAGCGTTACCGCCCTTATCCTCGTCTTCATCGTGGTAATATTTTTCTGGATGTCGTTCCACCAAAACGGGCTGACGCTGACTTTTTTTGCGCGTGATTACACTGTGAAAGAAGTAGCACCTTTTACCAACATCTTTTTTAATCTTAATTCCATTCTCACATTTATCGGTGCAGTTGCTGGTCTTGTTCTTGTTTTTCGTAAAAAAACGTCTGTACGTCTGATTGGCGGATCCATGCTAATCGTTTTCGGAGCTCTCACATATTACCTTGTTTCCGGCTACCCTCAAAGCAATCCAATTGCTCCGGAAATCTTCCAGTCGTTTAATCCTTTGTTTATTGTATCCTTAACTTTTCCGGTAATGGGTGTTTTCACATGGTTGAGAAACAAAAATATGGAGCCTTCCACCCCAAAGAAAATTGGTATCGGGATGATTATTGCTGCTATTGGTTTTGTAATCGTACTCATTGCTTCCATGAATCTGGTTTCTCCTTATGAATTGCAGTATGTTGACGCATCCGGAGCTACCAAATACAATCCTGTTCCTGACTCTTCGCGTGTTGTTCCGTATTGGCTCATCAGCAGTTATCTTGTGCTCACTATCGCTGAATTGTTTTTAAGCCCGATCGGCCTTTCTTTCGTTTCGAAAGTTGCGCCGGTTCGTTTTCAGGGACTCATGCAGGGCGGTTGGTTGCTGGCAACGGCTGTTGGGAATAAATTCCTCTTTGTTGGTAGCTTTTTCTGGGGTAAGCTCGACCTGTGGCAACTTTGGGCAATTTTTATTGTTTGCTGTATCCTGTCGGCAATCTTTATCTTTTCAATCCTGAAAAGACTTGAAAAAGCAACAGGATACAGGAAATAGATGTCAGAGAAAATATAGTAATGGTTATTGAAAGAGGCTGCCACTCCCCGTGGCTGCCTCTTTTTGTTGTGTTTTGGCATGAAAAACCACTGCATCATTTATCCTTAGTATCGTTAGCGAAGTATGACTGTATAACTATATCACAATATCCCCTACCTTTGCCATTCAAAGCCCAATGTTGTGAAAGAAGAAGTCAGAGAAAGCATCGTCGAAACCCCTTTGATGAAGCAATACTACACCATCAAGGCAAAATACCCTGATGCAATGCTGCTTTTCAGGGTGGGCGATTTTTATGAAACTTTTGGTGACGATGCCGTTAAGGCTTCCAAAATTCTTGGAATCGTTCTCACACGCCGTGCCAATGGAGCCGCATCCTTTGTTGAACTGGCCGGGTTTCCATTTCATGCACTTGATACTTACCTGCCAAAACTCGTGCGATCCGGCCTGCGGGTGGCCATCTGTGAGCAGCTTGAAGATCCAAAACTCACCAAAAAAATCGTTAAACGCGGAGTGACTGAATTAGTTACCCCAGGGGTTTCATACAATGATAAAATTCTCGATCATAAGGAAAATAATTTTCTGGCAGGCATCCATCTTCAACCCAATAT
Source organism: uncultured Bacteroidales bacterium (assembly GCA_964419945.1). Lineage (GTDB taxonomy): Bacteria > Bacteroidota > Bacteroidia > Bacteroidales > JAAYJT01 > JAAYJT01. Next base: position 18,751 of record CAYQRU010000002.1, read on the forward strand.
ATCGGGCATCAGTTTCCTGGATGTTTCCACCGGTGAGTTTTACCTTGCAGAAGGATCCGGCGAATATATTGATAAACTACTGCAAACTTTCCAGCCTAGCGAGATTATAGTTCAGAAAAGTAAACGTCACCGGTTTACCGGGTTGTTTGGCGATAAGTTTTATATCAACACGTTTGAAGACTGGGTTTTCACCTTCGATTTTGCACATGAATTGCTGCTCAGGCATTTTAAAACGCAGTCGCTGAAAGGTTTTGGTATCGAAGTTGAAAACCAGGGGCTTATTGCTGCCGGAGCTGCCCTGCATTATCTGGCCGAAACCCATCAAGATAAAGTGTAACATATCTGCAAGATTTCGCGCATCGAAGAAGAAAACTATGTCTGGCTTGATAAATTTACCATTCGTAACCTGGAACTGGTTCATTCTGTAAATGAAAATGCTGCCACCCTGTTGCATATTATGGATAAAACCATCTCACCGATGGGATCACGCATGATGAAACGCTGGATATTGCTTCCCTTAAAGAACCGGAAACCCATTGAAGAAAGACATGAGATGGTGGATTTCTTTATCCGGCATCCCGAAGTGGCTGAAGTACTTACTCAACAAATTAAATTAATAGGAGATCTCGAACGCCTGATCTCAAAAGTTGCAGTTCGGCGTGTGAATCCGAGAGAAACCGTTCAGTTGAAAAAAGCACTGGATGCTTTGATTCCGGTAAAAAATGCCCTTTCATCTTCGGGGAATGCTGCACTCGAAAAAATTGCAGAACAATTGAATCCCTGCGGCCTCATAAGCAGTAAAATTGAGAGAGAACTTCAGCCGGAACCACCTGTCCAGGTGCAAAAAGGAGGTGTAATTGCCAGCGGAGTTAACAGCGAACTGGACGAATTACGTAACCTGCTGAATTCCGGCAAGGACTATCTTGTACAGATCCAGCAACGCGAAATTCTTAATACAGGCATCCCAACCCTGAAAATCGGGTACAACAATATTTTCGGTTATTATCTTGAAGTTACCAACACCCACAAGAATAAGGTTCCGGCTGAATGGCACCGGAAGCAAACACTCGTCAGTGGCGAACGCTATATCACCGAAGAACTCAAGGTTTACGAGCAGAAGATTCTTGGTGCCGAAGAAAAGATACTTTCCTTAGAGCAGCAATTATTCGATGAATTGGTGCTCAGCCTTTGCGATTATATCGAACCGGTACAACTCAATGCTTCCCTCATTGCCCGCCTCGATTGCCTGCTATCGTTTACCACCATAGCCACCGAAAATAAATATGTTCGTCCCGTAATGAATGATTCCTGGATCGTTGACATCCGGCAGGGAAGGCATCCGGTAATTGAAAAACATATGCCCGCCGGAGAGGAATATATCGCCAACGACGTTTACCTCGACCATGATTCCCAGCAAATTATGATCATCACAGGTCCTAATATGTCCGGTAAATCTGCGTTGCTCAGGCAAACCGCACTCATCGTTCTAATGGCACAGGCAGGGAGTTTTGTGCCGGTAAAAGAGGCTACCCTGGGAGTGATAGACAAAATATTCACCCGTGTTGGAGCATCTGACAATATTTCGTCGGGAGAATCCACATTTATGGTCGAAATGAATGAAACAGCAAGCATCCTGAACAACATTTCGAGCCGAAGTCTGATCCTGCTCGACGAAATAGGCAGGGGTACAAGCACCTACGACGGCATTTCCATAGCCTGGGCAGTTGCAGAATATCTTCATGAACATCCTTTGTTCAAACCTAAAATCCTTTTTGCTACGCATTACCATGAGCTGAACGAAATGGCAGCTTCTTTCCCGCGAATAAAAAATTACCATGTAGCTGTAAAAGAGATTGGTAATAAAGTTATTTTTCTGAGAAAACTGACACCCGGAGGTAGTGAACACAGCTTTGGTATCCACGTAGCACGAATGGCAGGCATTCCCGGCAGTGTGATCGAAAGGGCTAACCAACTGCTTAAACAGCTTGAGCAATCGCATAGTAACGAAAGTATCTACGGGAAAGAGAATAAAAAGGTTAAATCAGCGAGAGATCAGTATCAGCTTAGTTTTATCCAGTTAAATGATCCCTTGCTGGAACAGATCCGGGAAGACATTCTGAATATTGATATCAATACACTCACTCCGGTTGAAGCGTTGATGAAACTGAATGAGATCAGAAAGCTGATTGGAAAATGACTTTTACACCCAATCTTTACATTTCAATGTATTGATTTATTAAATTAATGAAGAATAATAATATTTAAGAAAAAACCCTTTGGGCAACGGTCGACAAACTCCGTAACAACATGGATGTTGCCGAGTGCAAACATGTAGTGCTCGGCCTCATCTTCCTGGAATACATCTCCGATGCCTTTGACGGGCTTTATTCAGAACTGAAAGCAGATCATCTTTCTGACCCGGAGGACAAGGATGAATACATGGTTCGTAATGTGTTCTATGTGCCTCCATTGGCTCGTTGGAATTACCTGCAACACAACAGGGCTAAACTGCCCGCCATTGGCAAGGTCATTGACATTGCAATGGATGCCATTGAAAAAGATAACCCTGTGCTTAAAGGTTTACTGCCAAAAGACTATTCCCGTCCAGCACTTGATAAAAAACGCCTGGGCGAACTGATTGACTTGTCAGGCAATGTTGGTTTCAACCAGAAAGGGCACAGCAGCAAAGACCTTTTGGGCCGTGTGTATCAATATTTCCTGGTCATGTTTGCCAGGCCAATAAGCACGTAGATTTGAAAGCCGATTTTATCCTGGCAAATCCACCTTTTAATATCTCTGACTGGGGAGGCGAAAACCTCCGGGAAAACCACCTGTGGAGGTATGGCACACCCCCGGTGGAAAATGCCAATTTTGCCTGGCTTCAGCGGTTCATCAACAAACTCAGCCCTACAGGAACTGGTGGAATTGTTTTGGCTAGTGGCTCCATCACCTCCAACACCAGTTCTGAGGGCGAGATCAGGAAAGCCATGATCACAGATGGGGTAGCGGATTGTATGGTAGCCCTTCCCACACAGCTGTTTTTCGACACACAAATTCCGGCCTGCCTCTGTTTTCCTGCACGGAATAAACAGAACCACAAGTTCAGGCAAGGTCCTCGTTTACCCCAGTAAATAACTGAGAATTTGCCTGGCCAAAATCTCGTTGATTTCCCGATGTTGTTGAAACGGCTGAGGTTTTATAAAGTAGGTTTTGATACCAGTCCTGTTTGCTGCCATGCCTGATCAGGATACAACCGGATAATTCAAGTTTCTTAATCATGTCTCTGCGCCTCATGCTATTTCAAGTTCTTTGGATTTATGTAAAGCCCTAATCTTTCCGCTTTTAAATTCCCGATAGATATCTTATAGATTTTCCTTCAATTCTTTCAGCGTTTCACCCTGGATTATATAATCGGGACATTCTTCGATATAGCCCAGCCAGAAATCCTCCTCTTGCCAATAATGATAATTGATTCTCACCTATATATAAATTTTGGGAACGATACAATTCTTCCAGATAAATGTATGGTATCGAAATTCACATAATTTCAATACAAAAACAACCAATCACAACCGACTCTTCAACCACGGCTGCGATGCGTTGAACAAAAAATTTGATACAGAGTGTTGATGGTGGGATTACATGCAACAAAAGAACTGGGTAATAGGAGAGAATGAAAATGAGCGCTAAAGCATGGAAGTTCCAGCCACAGCGTTCATTCCACCTGACGATGTTAGTGCCTGATTAGCTTCAGTGTAATGGATTCGTTGGCATTTGTGATGCGAACGAAATACAAACCGTTATTTTCACGGCTTAAATCAATAACAATATCTGATTGCCCTCTTACGATTTCTTGCTTTATCTTACTACCCATTATTTCATACACTTCAAGCAGAACTTGCGATAGGTTATCAACATTTATCAAATTTACATAACAGATACCCTTTGATGGGTTAGGATACAGCCTGACATCTAATTTTGGCGATGCACTTACCAGCTCATGGAGATTATCAACATAGTAATCATCATTTGATGAAATAAAAGAACGGGTTAAAATACAGGGATTATTTTCGCTGATGAAAACATACAGTTCGCTTCCATCTTCTGCCACAAATGAAGGCAATAGAGTTACGCTCTGTCCGGCTGATAAAGACAAAATCCCTCCATTGGCCACAAAAACATCTGAAGCAACAACGGTGGCCAGACCAAAGCGGCACACATCATCGCCTGAATCAACAGTAAGGTTTTCTATAACGGGATTTTCAGGGTCAACTACTGTAAGCGTAACCGATACCGTAAGTACAGGATTTTCCACATCGTTACTGAAGATGTTGACATTGGCAGCATAAACATCGGAAGTGAGGCCGGTGGCATCAAAAGTAACGGCTATGGTTTCGGAAAAGCCTGGAGGGATGCTGCCGGAAGTAGAAGTACTAAATAACCAACTATCGCTAAAAAACAGATCATCAATAACTAAAGTAGTCCCGGTAAAAGAAACAACAACTTTTTTTATCCCTGGTACACTTGCTGATAATGGTCGCAAAGTGCTGCTGCCAAAAATTGAACTTGTGGTTAAAAGATTATCATCGATGCCGAATGTTTCCATAATTATTTCTCCGGCATTGGCATGGCCGGCAAAGAACTCAACATAAGAAACAGGGTTTGTAAAAAGAATTGTTTGTGGACCTTGAGGAATACTACCATTTCCGTAAGGTGCATTTATATTGAAGGCTAAAAAATTTGGAGAACTATAGCCAACAACTCCAAAATTACCACATTCATTTATAACAGCGCCCCCATTATTTCCATCACCAACAAAAGCTACCCCTGATGATAAATATTCATTTGTAACAGCAAAAGTTTGAGCAAAATTGCAAGGTGCTGATAAATCATCAAAATCTATTAATGTTCCATTAAGTTTGTGATTAGTGATTGTTCTGTTTAATAACGTGTTATTATGTGATGGGGTCTCGTATTCCTTTAATGAGCCACCGATCCATACTCCATCTTTTATATTATTTCCTTCGGCCTGAATAATATAGTCATCAGGTTTCAATTCTTTCTTACCTCTAATACCTTTTGCCAATGATTGGATAGTAAGACTCCAGTTCAAATTAACACCCCCGTCATTACTTATCGTCAAAGTTTTAGTACTTGTTTCTCCGGCCATGAGGTTCTCTTCAAGATAGTCAGGAGTAACTGAGATAACAGGCGGCTCGAATACCTGCAATGTAACTGGTACTGTGATCAAACTATTATCCGGATCATTGCTGAAAATATCAATTTCAGCATAATAAGTTCCAGGGTTAAGATTGGATGCATCAAACCAGGCTTCAACAAAATAATCCCAACCTACCGGAATTTCAAGGTAATAGTCTGAAAGGGTGATCCATTCAGACCTGTCTTTCTCCGGTTTCTTACCTCTCTTTTGTTGTATGGCAATCTTAGAGTCCTTTGATATAACCTCTCCTTTTTCATTCTCAGGAGTAAAATCAATTAGGATATCGGCGAGCAAGGTATCACTTCCAAAATTAAAAACCGCCAAGCCGCCCCAGGCAGAACCTCCGATCGGGAGTGTATGGTTTAGATTCCACGGAAGTACATAAATCATTGGCGCAACAGTAGTTACATTTTGGATATTCCTGAAGTCATCAGGGTTATCAGTGTCATGTAGAATCTTCTGTATCATAGAAGGATCGTTCTCCGGCTTGTGGGCTTTTCTCTTATCATATTCTATGAGATAATGATTACGGCTTACCGGATCACTGATAATCTGATAATACTCATTCAATTCAGGAATACTAACATGGGCAATGGTTCTTTCATCAGTCGTTGTGATCATAAACCAGGAATTATCGAAATTTGCAATTTGACCGGAGATTGTTACGGTTCCGTCAATATTAACATGCATATTCAAGATTTTGCCTCGATGATGTGTGTCGCAAAAAAAATCCATTATTAAGAAATCACCTTCCTTAACCGATGTACTGCTGTACAGTCTGCTGTTAACCGTAATTTGTGAGTAACGTTTTACAGCTTGTTTCTGGTTGTAAAAATGCAAATTGCTTTCAATAGTATATTTTATGCTGCTTTGTTCGATAAACAAATTAATATCATCACTTTGGTTTACCTCTTTATTTTGCTTTGTACTTTCAGAATCAAATATCTTTTTACCGGCACAATCTTTCTCATCACCATATACTTGTTGGTCAATAAGATAAGTTTTTGATAAAGAATTTAATGAAACGAGCTTTTCTGAAGGAGATGTTTGAAAAGTAAATTCTACCGTAGCATTTGCTCCAACTTCAGAAGCTGGAAAGAAAATAGCTGTTTTAGTGTCGAATTGTTCAACATTTACATTTTGTGCATTTGCTGCCAATAAAAGCGCAGTGCTTGCCAGCATGATTGAGTAAATTGCTTTTTTCATAATGATTTGATTTTTGATAAAATAGCATGCCTGTAAATAATTATTGGGTGAATATTATAAATGAGGCAAAGTTAATACAATATAAAGGTGATACTTCTCTTAAAAGAATATTTAAACGCGACCATATAAACGCTGTACGCAACTTAGAAAAATAAACCGAGCTTACTGATAAACAGCGTTTTGCGAGAATCAGTTTTGCAGTTGAGGTAACATAAATTTTTTTCTGTGCCAGTACGACTCTTTTAATTTCAGGGCTTGATAGATATGCAGGGCACCTGCCGTTGGTCGCGAACAGGTTCTGATGCATATCTTCTGCTACGTTTTATCCAGCATTGTTAAAGTTACCAGTTTTTGCGGGTTCATTATCCTTGCAATATTTTGCCAGTCGTGATTGATTTTCTTTGCCTTTATTTGGTAATGCACAGTTTACACTATTGCACCGGCCAACACTCCCGGAAAAATGTGGGCATCTGGGTTTTCATCACTTTGATGATACACCAGCCTTAGGCTTGGATCGGTTTTTGAAATCAGAAAACCGGACTCAATTTCCCTGAGTGTGTTGTAAGTATTCCAGATATGATTTTCCAATGATGGCAGAAGGAGATTGATTACATGCTGTGATCAATAAACAAAAAAGCCCCCCGGTAGAAACCAGGAAGGCTTTACATCTGTACCCGAGGCGGGAGTTGAACCCGCACGGCCGTGAGGCCAAAGGATTTTAAGTCCTTCGTGTCTACCATTTCCACCACCCGGGCTTAGAGAACATCGTTTTGATGGCGCAAAAATACAATGCTTTAAACAAATATTCAAATATTTTTATCTGAACAAAAAATCCCGGCGATACCGGGACATGAGCGGAAGACGGGACTCGAACCCGCGACCCCGACCTTGGCAAGGTCGTGCTCTACCAACTGAGCTACTTCCGCGTTTAAATGAGCATTCTGCTTTGGGGCTGCAAATATACAACGTTTTTTATTCTGACAAAAGATCAAAAAATTTTTTTCATCTGGTTCAATCTTTCCCTCTCCTTGCTGGTTTTAACACATTTCTTTTTGTTTTCATTCGTTCTGGCTCATGAAATCCCTGACCAACCGGGAATTTTGTAATTTAGCCGCCTGTTAATTCTTCATGCTCATGAACAATAACCTGGATGCTGATATTCAGACACTTTGCGTATTTTGTGGTTCCAGTACCGGCAGGGGCGAAATATACGCTTCTCATGCCCGTTTACTAGGAAAAGCTATTATTGAACATGGTTGCAACCTTGTGTACGGAGGTAGCAATATCGGTCTGATGAGGATTCTTGCTGATACAGTAATCACCGGGGGTGGAAAAGTAACCGGAGTGATGCCCAATGGTCTGGCTGTTAAAGAGATCGCGCATAAAGGCATCCATCGTTTGCACCTGGTTGACACCATGCATGAGCGTAAAGCCATGATGGCTTCCATGTCGGATGCGTTTATCGCAATGCCGGGGGGATTAGGAACACTGGACGAAATTTTTGAAATTCTTTCCTGGAATCAACTCGATATCATTTCGAAGCCGGCAGCACTTTACAATGTGGATGGCTATTATAATGATCTGTTAAAATTCCTCGACCACAGTGTTCATGAGCATTTTGTACGATCTGAACACCGTGCCAACCTGCTGGTGGATGATAATGCCGGAAGGCTCATCAGACGGATCAGGGATTTTATACCGCAAAAACCACCCAGCAAATGGGTAGATGATCTGAAAACTGCTACCGGAAAACATCTTTAGTATATGCTCGTCATTGGAATCACAGGGACACTTGGAGCCGGGAAAGGCACAATCGTTGACTATCTTGCTATAAACAAAGGATTTTCCCATTATTCAGTACGAGCTTATTTGGTTGAAGAAATTCAAAAAAGGGGACTTCCTGTAAACCGCGACAGCATGGTGGTGGTAGCCAACAACCTTCGCAGGCAGCATTCCCCGTCGTTTATCATTGATGAATTATATAAACGCGCCCTGGATTCGCAAAACAATTGTATCATCGAAAGTATAAGAACCCCGGGTGAGATTGAGTCATTGCGGCAAAAAGGAAATTTTTACCTTCTTGCTGTGGATGCTGATCCGGAAATACGGTATCAGCGTATAGTCACGCGGCAATCGGAAACCGATAAAATTGATTATCAAACCTTTCTGGAAAATGAAACGCGGGAAATGGACACCAATGATCCCAATAAGCAAAATCTGCGCAAATGTATTGAAAAGGCTGACTTCGTTTTTAACAATAATGGCTGCATCGAAAAACTGTATATGCAGTTGGAAGAAGTGCTAAAGAAAATCATGGCGTAAACATTTTCGACGAACAGGGAAAAGAACAGAAAAATATAATATTCGCTGACAGAAAAATTGCATCCTTCCGGTTATTCATATAATCAACGCTAATATGGCCTCAGAAAAATACATCCGTCCTACCTGGGATGAATACTTCATGGAAGTAGCCAATACCATCGCAAAACGCGCTACCTGCGACCGGGGACGCAGTGGTTGCGTAATTGCACGCAATCGCCAGATTCTTGTTACAGGTTATGTAGGTTCACCCATCGGCCTTCCACATTGCGATGAAGAAGGCCATCTTTTTAAAAGTATCACACATGAAGACGGGAAAATCACTCAACACTGTGTGCGCACAGTACATGCCGAGCAAAACGCCATTTGCCAGGCAGCTAAACTTGGCATCGCCCTGGAGGGGGCAACTCTTTATTGCCGCATGACACCTTGCCGAACCTGTGCCATGCTGATCATTAATTGTGGGATAAAACGAGTGGTTTGTGAATTTCGTTATCATACATCCTCTGAATCAGAAGAGATGTTTGCCACGGCTGGAATTCATCTGGATTATGTAAACAATGAAGTACTGCTATACGACAGACAATAACGGTTTAGCTCAAAGCAGCAGCAAGCATGACAAATTCATCCACCCCCAATTGCTCTGCCCGTTTATCAGCAAAGGGAATTATTACATTTTTCTTTTCTTTAAGCATTACCAGCAATGCATTGCGTAGCGTCTTACGACGTTGATTAAAGGCGGTTTTTACCACAAGGGTGAATAATTTCTCATCGCAATTCAAGGTGTTCCTTTTATTTCTTACGAGCCGGATCACTGCTGATTTCACCCTTGGAGGCGGATTGAAAACACTTTCGTTGACGGTGAAAAGGTATTCAATTTCGTACCAGGCCTGAAGCAGCACGCTGAGAATTCCGTAAATTTTGTTTCCGGGCCTTGCAGCTAACCGCATGGCAACTTCTTTTTGAACCATACATAACACCTCAGGAACCAAATCATGATGGGCAAGGATTTTGAAAAAAATCTGACTTGAAATATTGTATGGGAAGTTACCAGTTATTGCAAAAGGTTCTCCCAAAAAAACATCAGGCAGGCTGATCTTAAGAAAATCTGCTTCAATCAGCCGGTTGCGTATGGAAGGATAATTGTCTGAAAGGTAAATAATTGATTCTCTGTCAACTTCTATGGCTTTGATCTGCCTGTCTTTGTTTTCAAGCAGAAATTGTGTGAGCATGCCTGTTCCCGGTCCGATTTCAAGAACGTTCATCGTTCGATCCGTTAGACTGGATGCAATTTTCCGGGCGATATTGGGGTCATGAAGGAAATGTTGTCCTAAATGTTTTTTTGGTCTGACAGGAAACACTATTATAGAAAATTAATCTGTTAAAACGGGATAGATTATCCGGGTGAGATCAAATAAATAAATGTACTATTAAACAAAAATTATTCTCTGATTATAATATGTGGCAGATCATTCCGAATTCATACCAAAACTTAAATAACATCTCCTCTCAATGCACGGAAACGCAGACGTGCGGGATCAGCATGAAGACTGGCCGGATAGTTCAACATTAACTCCTTGTAGTATTCCATAGCTTTTTCACGGTCCCCAATGTAAACTTCATAGACTTCAGCCAGCCTGTAAAGAGCCTTGTCGGCTAACAATTCATTCGGGTATTTATCAACAATTTCTTTCAAAAATGAGGCTGCATTTAAAAATTCATTGCGGCGTATGCTTATTTCGGCTCTACGAAAAAGCACATCGTCGTGGATCATGTGATAAGGAAAACTGACCGAAAGTGAATCCAGAACCTGGAGGGCAAGGTCATCACGGTTACGATAGCTGTGCAACTCGGCACGTGCAAAATATGCCAGCGCTTCGTAAGTACTGTCTGGCTCCATATTATCCTTGATCAGCAGAGAAAGAGCCATGGCATCGTTGGCAATAAGTTTTGATGTGGCTGCTTTCAGTACGTTTAACTGTGCCCTGGCCCATTCGAATTCACCAATATAGAATGAAAGCTTGGCATTCCTGAACTTTGCTTCGTGTCCTATTGGTTCGTTCGGAAATTCTTTTTCAACCTGGGAATAAAGCAGGGTGGCTTCCCATACTTCACCGGCATACAGTAAAACGTCAGCCAGATCAAGTTTACATTCAGCCTGATTTTCTTTTCCTATGCCCGGAATAGTAAGTGCTTCATTGAGAAGGCCGCTTGCTTTTCCAGTATCGTAAAACATAAATGCATACAGCTTTGCCAGATCGCGTATCAATGCAATGGTGAAACGGTTCTTTCCAAGTTCAGCCAGTGTTTCGTTATATCTTTTTTCAAGCAGTAATAAAAATTCCTGGTTGATGGGATGGTTTGAGGTCAGACGTTTCAACTCAGCCTTCAGAATTTCGATTCTTGCATTCAGATAAAACTGGCCTTCTGGTCCTTTCGTTATCAAATATTCATAAGCTTTGATAGCCACCTCATAATTTTTATTCACCATGCTGAGTTGGGCAATTGAAAAAATCCTGCCACCATTTTCATTCAATCTTCTGTCGAGAGCAACGGCTTGTGCATAAGCTGATTCAAAATCCGATTGTTGGATGGATAACCACAACATAAGTTCAGAATACACGGTTGCATCAGGATATTGCCTGATGTTTCTGAGCAGGGAGGAGCGTAAGAACTGTGTTCGTTTTCCTTCATTGTCAATAAATATGGCATTTTGAAAGCGGGTTTGTATTTGCTGCAAATTGGTAATATCTGTTCGCACCAGGTTGAGAAACTCATTTATCATGTTTTCAAAATCTCCTGTACGGTCGTAAAGATTCCCCAGTTCCATCTGGAAGATATTATTGTCAGCCAGCAATTCCCGGCCACGCTGATAGGTTTTGATGGCGTAATCGTTTTCGCGCCGTGCTATGAAAGCATTGGCAATATCATTGATCATGCGCCTGTCCGAAGGAAGTGTTTTGAGAATGTCGTCGTATTGTTTTTTCCCTTTCATCACATCACCACTACCCAAAAGCACATAACCCAGGTCTACTTCGTAGCGCTTACTTTCTTTACTCACTTTGATCTGGCGACGCACCAGTTTTTCTGCTTTTTTGAAATCACCAAGTTCGATAAGGCAATGGAAATAATAGTGATAATTGAAACTTGACTGGCTGGCATCATAAAGTTTTTCAAAGATAGGCATGGCCCTTTCATAATCCATTTTCCGGAAATACTCAAGCGCAAGGTCCCGCTCTGCATTTTGCTGCTGTGCTCTAACATGAAATCTGCCACAAGCGAGGAAGAATAATACAAAAAGGAAAATATAGCGAAACATCTTTGGATTCATAGATCAGTTTTTCGGGCTTCTGAATGGTATATGTCAGCAAGTATGATCAACAATTTCTGAAAATTCCCTACAGGAATAAATCACATTAGCATCTTCTGCCATTCAGTCAATCACACTGAAGCAGGTATATGGTTGTAATGCCTTTGGTATTTTGATCCCTTTTTCAGACTGATTGTTTTCAAGCAACGCTGCCACTATACGAGGTAACGCCAGCGCACTTCCGTTTAGTGTATGAACAAGCCTTGAGCGACCTTGTTCATCTTTAAAGCGAAGTTTCATTCGGTTCGACTGAAAAGTTTCGAAATTTGATACCGAACTTACCTCAAGCCAGCGTTGTTGTGCAGCCGAATAAACCTCCATATCATAGGTAAGGGCAGAGGTAAAACTCATATCGCCACCGCAAAGTTTTACAACCCTGAACGGCAATTCCAGTTCACGCAGGAGCATGGTGACGTGGTACAGCATTTCTTCGAGTGCTTCATATGATTTTTCAGGATGCTGGATCTGGACGATTTCAACCTTATCAAACTGATGCAGGCGGTTCAGACCACGTACATCTTTCCCGTACGATCCGGCTTCACGGCGGAAACAGTTTGAATAGGCTACATTTTTAATCGGCAGATCGCTTTCCTTTAGAATCATATCGCGGTAAAAGTTGGTAACCGGAACTTCAGCAGTCGGGATCAGGTAAAGCTTGTCTTCGTTCACGAAATACATCTGCCCGTCCTTATCGGGCAACTGGCCGGTCCCGTAACCGGAAGCTTCATTTACAAGCAGGGGAGGCTGGTATTCCAGGTAACCTGCCGCAATTGCCTTGTCGAGAAAAAAGTTGATCAGGGCACGTTGCAAACGGGCACCTTTACCACGATATACCGGAAAACCTGCTCCTGTAATCTTATTACCAAGTTCGAAATCAACGATTTCGTATTTTTTACACAGATCCCAATGCGGTACGGCGTTGGCTTCCAACACCGGAAATTCACCTTCCTGGTGTACCACTTCGTTTTCCTCGGGAGTTTTTCCTGGCTTTACCGAAACATGTGGAAGGTTGGGAAGCTGTACAAGCAACTGCTGTAATTCATTTTCCGCATCATTGAGCTGGCTGTCCATTGTTTTGGCCAACAATTTCAAATGAATGGTTCTTTCTTTCAGAGCATTGGCTTCAACCTTTTTGCCAGATTGAAACAAAATACCAATTTCTTTTGAAATCTGGTTCATTTCGGCCAGGGCCTGATCCAAACGGTTTTTTGCTTCCCGGCGGGTTTTATCAATCTGGATGATCTGGCTGAGGATAGCACTGGCGTTGAAATTCTTTACAGCCAGACGTTCGGACACGAATCCGGGATTTTCCCTGATAACATTGAGTTCTAACATAAAAAAGACTTAAAAGGCTGCAAAATTAGATAAAAAAGCCCGGCTTGAAACAAACCGGGCATGGTATTTTATATTGGAAAAAAATTAAAGAAATCCCTGTTATTCCTGGGTTTCTGGGAAAACCGACACGTAGGATTTATTATTTCTCCTTTTCTTGAATTCTACTTTTCCATCAGCCAGTGCAAATAAGGTATGATCTTTTCCCATGCCAACATTGATGCCTGGAGAGTGCACAGTACCACGTTGACGAACGATGATGTTACCGGCCTGGGCAAACTGACCGCCAAAAATTTTTACGCCTAGGCGTTTGCTGTGTGATTCGCGTCCATTGCTTGAACTACCCGCGCCTTTTTTATGAGCCATAATACCAGATTATTAATTCCTTGCGGAAGATTATACTTGAGTTTATATTAGGAAACAATATCTTCAATTTCAATTTGACTCAGGTATTGCCTGTGTCCGTTGAGTTTTTGATATCCTTTTCTTCGTTTTTTCTTGAACACCAATACCTTGTCCCCTTTTAGATGCTCAAGAATTTTGGCTGAAACAACAGCGCCATCTATCATGGGAGTGCCGACGGCAATCTGCCCTTCGTTCTCGACCAACATTACGTTATTGAATTCAACCTTTTCACCTGCTTTGCCTTCGATTCGGTGAACAAACAATTTTTGTCCTTTTTCTACTTTGAACTGTTGTCCAGCTATATCAACAATTGCGATCATTATTACCTTGCTTTTTAAGTTGTTGCAAATTGGGGTGCAAAAGTAGATAAAAAAATCAAATACCAAAGCGACGGAAATAAAATTTTCCTTTCCGGACTAAATAACCAAGCAGGGGCAGGTTGCCTGAATGCCTTGAACTCACTAGGATAATACCTGACAGGATCATGAAAATCCACATAAGATAATTGAGGGAAAATTTTTCACCATCCAGTATACCCCACAACACTGCGATGAAAGGAATCAAATAGGTCACGGATGAAGCAAAAACCGGATCAGTCATTTTAATCAGCTTGTTGAACAACATCAACGCCAAAGCAGTGCCTCCAATGGCCAGAATTGCAATATAACCCAGTCCTGTAAGTGCTTGAGAATGAGTGAGTAACTTATGAGTGAAATCCGTAAAACCGGCTAGATATATCAGAACGGGTAGACCCAGTAACATGAACGAAAGTGAAACAATACCAATAGAATCAATATCAGCAAGCCACGATTTGATAATGTTCACATTGACTGCATAAAAAATAGTGGCTATGATCACATAAACAGCATAGCTGAATCTGAATGAAAATTCGCCACTTCCACTGACTGCAAGCAAACCAATAGCGCCGGTGAGACCTATGATCACACCTGCAAAGTTGAACCAGCGGATTTTTAATCTGAATCCAATGATGCCTACGATCACTGTAAACAACGGGGTCAGCGAATTCAGAATTCCTGCTACCGAGCTGTCAATGACTGTCTGTGCTTTGGCAAACAGAAAAGCTGGTATACCGTTTCCAAGAATTCCGGCCAATAGCAACACTAACCATTTTTTGGTTGGAACCTTTTTAAGCCGCAGGATCGCAAAAGGTAACAGAAACAAGAAACTGATGACAATACGGAGTGCACCTACTTCATCGCTTGTATATACCTGGAGCCCTTTTTTCATGAGAATGAAAGAACTACCCCAGGTTATACCCAGCAAAGCCAGGGTGAACCAGGAAAAAGTATTTTGATTTTTGGTTTTTTCAGGCATAACCATTGAAAGTTTGCAAAAATATATCATTCATTGGACTGCATCATGCGCAGGAATGATTTACGTAATTTCTTTACAGGTTAAGTGAAATCAGCCGGATTGAAAACAATTGACGATTTGGTAGGCTTTAGTGGCTAATGCGATCGAAATCTGTGATCCTGCCCACCGGATAAACATTCTTATTCTGATCGCGGTATTCCGACCTGTTATAAAGCCAGTTGAGCATATTCCATTGATTTTTTGAAAATTCCGGGTCTTTTTGCTTCATCTCATCAAATTCCTGTTTCAGACTCTGATTAGTGTCAAGCATTTGCCTCGCCATTGGTTCCATCACATAGGTTTCGGCGTATTCTTTCTGTTCAAAAATAGCGTTAAAAAAGCCCCACTGCAGAAACGAATCAATGCTTTTGGGTTCGAGCATGCGGGCGATCAGACGGGATGCAGGTTGATTCATCGGTATGACTACTGAGCCGGGAGAAAACTCTCGTTTTATCAATATCAAAAATGCTTCCGCATTTACAGTCTGCCTTCCTTCGTTGGGTGTATTGCGCCATACGGGATTGTCAAAAAGATATGTTTCAACTTCAATATTCAATGGTGCTACCGTTTCGTACATGCTTATTCCATGCAGCCTGACACGTTGGATCACTTCAGTCCATTCGGCAGGAATGATGTATGCTTCAGGTAACATGGCGGTGGCTGTTGGTATATTCTTATTAAATAATGGCAATAAATAAGTAACACGGCGTTCGGGATAGTAATGAAACCAGGGACCGCCGGTTAAATCACTGGTGTTGACATCATATTCTACTCCCTGAAATTCCACTATAACGCTGTCGGTGGTTGAAATCCTGAATCCAAGCGGAAAAGATTCCCGGCGAAACTCGGGCGAGGAAGTGATCTGGTCAGCTTTAGCAATCAGGTCTCTCAATTCTTTACCCTGCATGTCGAGAATTTTCATAGTGTTTAAAATCATTTCATAGGTGGCTTCCACACGGGTTCTGTAATCTTTAAGCATGTGTGTTTCAATAAGCAGTCCCGGGCGATTGAGCAAAGCACTGTATCCTTGTGAAAGCATTCCCGGGGCAGCGCCAATCCTCAGACCACTGCGTGGATCGTGCCATTGCCGGAAAGTCACATAAGGAAAAATCTGAAATCCGGCTTCCTTCATATTGTGAATGATCGCCGGCTCATATATTTCAGTTTGCCAGCGTGTCAGGCCTACATCCATATTTCCCAGGGTTTCAAGCATATAGGTTAAAGCGTATTGATAATCAGCACCGTCGGTGGTGTGGCAGTCAATAAAGAAATGGGGTTTCCATTGATGAAACAGTGTGAGCCACGCCTGCATCTCGGGCGCATCGGCCTTTATGAAATCGCGGTTCAGATTAAGGTTCTGTGCTGTGGTGCGCCAACCCATTTCTTTAGGACCGTTTTGATTGATCCGGTTAAAGGGTCCGAAACGTTCATGGCCGTCCACATTGAAGACAGGTATAAACAAAAGTGTAATATCATCAAGCAATTCCAGGTACTTCCCATGAATGGCAATGTCACGGATCAGCATCAGGCCGGCGTCTTTCCCGTCAGGTTCGCCCGGATGTATGCAGGCTTCAACCAGCAACACAGTTTTGCTGGTTTTATCAAATGAAAAGCGCTGATTTTTGTCAACAATCAGCAAGGGTAATGGTCTGCCCTGCGGGCTGACGCCAAACGTCGTATAATGTACTATTGGCGAATGTTCGCCGAGGAGTTTGCAATATGCCACTGTTTCCTCATATCGCGGGGTTTCCAGAAAACCTGAACGCTCGTAATGCGTAAGCCAATCACCTTCCTGCGCTTCTGAAGGGATTACAAATAAAATAAGTATGATAAGATTAAAGACATGTAGGTTCGGGAAGTTCATAAACTAAAGCTTTGATTAAATAATTCTGCAATATCTTTTGCTCCTGGGCTGATAATTCCGCGGCTTGTTATCAGGCCGGTAATCAATGTTGCCGGTGTCACATCGAAGGCAGGATTCAATGCCTGCGAACCTGGCGATGCAACCCTGATATTCTCGGGTCTTCCATCAGGGGTTAATCCCGGTATAAAAAGAACTTCTCCGGGGTCGCGAAACTCAATAGGAATTTCTGTACCCGAAGAAATTGATAAATCGAAAGTGGAAATCGGGACGGCTACATAAAATGGAATGCCAAAATATTTCGCCAGGATTGCTTTTTCGAGCGTTCCTATTTTATTGGCAATATCACCATTGGCTGCCACACGATCAGCACCTGTGATCACCATTTGGATGTTACCCTGTTGCATCATATATGCAGCAGCATTGTCGACTACGATTTGATGAGAGATACCCTCGTTTTGAAGTTCCCAGGCAGTCAAACGGGCACCCTGACATCGCGGGCGGGTTTCGTCAATAATAACGGTAAAATCTTTGCCTTTTCGTTTGGCTTCATATAACGGTGCAAGCGCACTTCCATAATCAACAAAAGCAAGCCACCCGGCATTGCAATGTGTAAGAATTTTCATTCCATTTTTAACCAACGATTCACCAGCGATGCCAATGAATTTGCCTTCTTCACTGTTTTCTGCGGCAATCTGATTTGCCTGCCAGACTGCTTCGCTGGCATTTGAAGAGGCGAACACTCTTTGAGTTGCATAAAAAAGATCGCGGGCAGTTGGACGCGTAGCCTCAATGGCATTCCTGGCCGCTGTCAGGAATTCTTCATTCGCAGATAAGGGCGACTGAACAAAAGCCTGAGCCATCGCAAATCCTGCTGCAGCTCCGATTGCCCCTGCACCCCTTACCTGCATATGGCGAATTGCTTCTGCAGTTTCTTCCCAGGTCTTACAGATGAGGATTTCAAATGAAAACGGAAGTTTGTTCTGGTTTATCATGTGAACTGCTCCGTCCTCCCACCAAATGGTTAAATAATGTTTCCCGTTAACAATCATGTTTAAAAATGTCTGCATGTAAAACAGCGGCAAAAATACATAAACAAAAGGTGCTGCTGCGACAATGACCAGAAGTCCTGATTATCTGAAACTCATGAAAATGAAGGCAGTTTGAAAAAACCTTACCAAAACATTTAACTCCCTGAAATAGAAACGAATAAATAATGTACCCGGTGCGTATTCAGATTGTAACCTCAAACTTGAAGGCTGCGTCATATGGCATTGAAACAAAACATATAAATACAATTACTATGGAAGGAATATTTGTCCCCCTTGGAGCTTTTGCAATGGTTGTTGCCATTGTTTACCTGCGGCAGAGAAAATCTGAACGCCTCCTTATGATTGAAAAAGGTGTTGACCCGAAAATCTTTGAATCGCCTAAATTATCGGCAGTAAATCTTAAATGGGGAATCCTGCTGGTTGGACTGGGCATTGGCCTGATGATTGCCAATGCATTATCCCGCACAATTTTTTTCAGAAAAGAGGAAGCATATTTTGCTATGCTGTTTCTTTTCGGAGGTATCAGCCTGTTGCTATTTCATTTTATTGACTGGAAAAAGCGAAAGAATATTGAATGATGGCTCATAATGTAAAGAAGTCTGTTGCATGGATCCCTGTGCAACAGGTTTTTTTCCCGGGTTTCTGACTCTGTGATGCTTTTTGATCAGGAAAAACGGTAAGTGTGGACCGGAATATACATAGGTCCTTCCCGTTGCAGAATACTTTCGTAAAGTATCATTTCCTGCATTCGCTGGCTGCCCGAATCATGTGTCCGGAATTCTTCAAGCACCTGCTGAAAGCCTTTACTATCTTTCAGCTCTTTGATCCGGCCAATGGTCAGGTGAGGAATGAAATTCTGACGGTCGGGATGTATGCCTATTGTTTTGAGTTGTTCACCAACCTTGCTGAACAGGATTTGCAGATGATTTCCGGCTTCGATTCCAAACCAGATAACGCGCGGATCGTACCTGCTGCCAAACATACCGGTATTTTTAATTTCAAGGTTGAATTGCGTTGTCGAATCTGCTGCTGTCTGCAAGCATTGATCAATGGCTGGAATCTGGTGCGTAAAGGTATCGCCAAAGAATTTTATTGTCAGATGCATGTGGGTGGGATTGACCCACGTAATACGTTCATGTTTAAGCGATTGCCTGATCCCGTTGTAAACCTGTAAAAATGCTCCGGAAGGCTGAATGTTGACTGCTGTGAATAATCGTTTTGTTTCCTGCATGTGAAAAAAAGCTGAAAGTAATTGATTTTCAATTCTTTGTGTTTATCTTAAAAACTGATGGATGCAATTCTGCTTGATTTTATTTCCTCAGGCTTTATGCAACGGATACTAAAGTTTCTGTATTTTATTTTTGCCAAAATTCCGGCAAATCTATGAAAGATTATTGTTTACCTTGACAGGATGTCTGTTACAAGAAAAAATTTGTGGGAAAAGAAATTTTTCTACCTTTGTGCGCTCAAAACAACCCGGGGCGTTAGCTCAGTTGGCTAGAGCGTTAGACTGGCAGTCTAAAGGTCAGGGGTTCGACTCCCCTACGCTCCACAGGAATTTCAGTACAGGCCTGAGAATAACCTAATTTCAGGCCTTTGTTTTTTATAGACAGTGTCCTTCGTACTTATTGTATTCAGAATGCATAAATTTGCTCCATAAAATTATTCTGATGAAGAAAATCGTCGTACTGAGTGGCGCAGGTATCAGTGCGGAAAGCGGTATAAACACTTTCCGGGATGCCGGCGGTTTGTGGGAAAACCACCGTATTGAAGAAGTGGCTACCTACGATGCATGGGTTCGCAATTCCGAACTGGTGCTGAAGTTCTATAACCAACGCCGGAAACAGCTTCTTGAAGTTAAGCCAAATGCAGGCCATTATGCCCTTGTTAAACTCGAAGAAAAGTTTGACGTTCAAATTATTACTCAAAATGTTGACGACCTGCATGAGCGTGCCGGTTCAAAGAACGTACTTCATCTGCATGGCGAATTAAAAAAGGTGCGCAGTACTGCCGATCCCAACCTGGTGTATGAACTGGACGGATGGGAACTGAAAAAAGGTGATGTTTGCGAGAAAGGTTCTCAACTGCGGCCCCACATCGTATGGTTTGGTGAGGCCGTTCCGATGATTGTTCCGGCTGCAGAACTTGCTTCTAAGGCAGATATTTTTATCGTGGTGGGAACATCTTTGCTGGTGTATCCTGCTGCCGGACTGATTGATTATGTACCAACACGTTCACCCAAATATCTGATTGACCCGAACGCAAAAGATATCCGCCACATCAGCAATCTCACTGTGATTGCAGAAAAAGCAGGCACAGGACTGGTGAAACTCGTGGATGATCTGCTTGCCAAAGAAATTAACTGACAGGAAATGAACAGAATCATCAACTTACTACTTTTCAGCAGTTTGTTCTGGATAAGCTGCCAAAAAGATGACAGTAAA
Source organism: uncultured Bacteroidales bacterium (assembly GCA_964419945.1). Lineage (GTDB taxonomy): Bacteria > Bacteroidota > Bacteroidia > Bacteroidales > JAAYJT01 > JAAYJT01. The sequence goes on from CAYQRU010000002.1 coordinate 39,335, forward strand.
CAGGATAGTATTGACAGGCAAAAGATCCTGGATTATATTACTGAGCATAACCTTGAAGCACTTGAAACTTCTTCGGGATTGTTCTATGTAATTGAGAACCCGGGCACAGGCGGAAACCCCAATGCAAATTCCACTGTGGTGGTACGTTATACCGGCTATTTTCTGGATGGAACCGTTTTCGACAGCAACGAAGGAGAAGAAGCTACACCGTTTAACCTGCAGAATGTGATACGAGGCTGGCAGGAAGGGATTCCATTCTTTAAAAAGGGGGGCACCGGAAAACTTTTAGTGCCTTCCCGTCTTGCTTATGGTTCAAATTCAACGTATTATGGGATACCTAATAATTCTGTGCTGATTTTCAATATCCGTTTGATTGATTTTTATTGAAATAGTCGGCAATACTTTGATATCAACAAATCACGATGAACAGTCAGGACATACAATATTTCACAGGAAAAGCTAAACGATTTTGTGATGTGCAGGATCGCAGCCGGGAAGAAGTGAAGATCAGGCTTAATGCATGGGCCTGTCCAACGGATTGGATAACAGCAATAATAAATGACCTTGAAAAGGAAAACTATATTGACGAACAAAGATTTGCCAGTAGTTTTGCCAGGGGTAAATTCCGTATCAAAGGATGGGGAAAACTTAAGATCATGGCTGCATTGCTTCAGCATAGGATACCGCAGGCCATGATCAAAAAAGCACTGGAGGAAATTGATGAAAAAGAATACAGAAATACTCTTGCTGATGTATTGGAAAAAAAATGGAGGATTACCGGCGGCGAGTCTCATGCAAGATTGAATAAAACGGCAGCTTATGCAGTGGGTAAAGGCTTTGAAGCAGACCTTGTTTTTCAGATGTTGAGAGATAGATGATGGTAAAGATTTACGAATGAATGAATAAATAATAAATTCAAAGGTGTTTTATGGGCAGAGAATATTTTGGGATCTGAGTTTTGATAGCTTTTTAAGGACCAGATGCTGGGGACGATTACTTCGGGAAGCAATGGCAAATTTTCCACCTGTACAATTTTAGAAAAACAAAATCTTTACTATTCGAATAACTTTTTCAATCCTGTCCTAACCAGCCCTTATTTTCATGTCGGGGAACTTAATAGCGATAATTTTTCTGATAATCATCAACTGAAAATAAACTTTTTGAACCTGTAAATAGTTATATATCTGACAAATATTAAAATCATGGTAACAACAGAATTGATCAAGGACCTTAAATTAAGGCTCGAAGCCTTAAGGAGGTTTCTTTGAAGTAGACAAAAAAAAGCGGCTTATCTCAGAAGAGGAGGCATTGACTCACGTTTCGGAGTTCTGGAACGATCATAAAAAGGCTGAGCTTGTCCTGAAATCTATAAAAGAAAAGAAAGACTGGGTCAGAGCTTATGAAAAAGCGCAGTCAGCGTACGATGACCTTGCAGTGTTATGGGAGTTTTACCAGCTTGACGAAGCCACTGAAGAAGAAGTGGAAAAGCAATACAAAGTCGCGCTGAATCTTATTGAAGACCTCGAATTCAGGAACATGCTCAGCGGAGAGGAGAACAAGTTCGGAGCCATTGTACAGATCACTTCAGGCGCAGGTGGTACCGAAAGCCAGGATTGGGCCGAAATGCTGATGCGAATGTACCTTCGATGGGGTGAACGCAGTGGTTATACCACCACGATCCTTGACATGCAGGACGGTGAAACTGCAGGTATCAAATCCGTTTCTATTGAATTCGAAGGCGATTACGCCTTCGGCTACCTGAAGGGTGAAAACGGGGTTCACCGCCTGGTGAGATTGTCTCCATTCGATTCAAATCACAAGCGCCATACTTCGTTTGCCTCAGTATATGCATATCCGGTGATTGATGATAATATTGTCATTGAAATCAATCCCGCTGAAATTTCCTGGGACACTTTTCGCTCAAGTGGACCGGGCGGCCAAAATGTTAATAAAGTTGAAACAGCTGTACGCCTTCGCCATGCCCCCACCGGTATTATTATAGAATGCCAGGAAACGAGATCACAACAACAAAACCGGGATAAAGCTCTTCGGATGCTGAAATCCCAGCTTTACGAAATTGAACTGAGAAAAAAGCAGGAAGAGCAGGCAAAAATTGAAAGCAGTAAAAAATTGATTGAATGGGGTTCTCAAATCAGAAATTATGTGATGCACCCTTATAAAATGGTTAAAGACCTGCGAACAGGTTACGAAACATCAAATGTTCAGGCTGTTATGGATGGCGAAATTGAAGATTTTATTAAACGATACCTCATGGAGTTTGGGCGATCTTAAATCTGGATTACCGGGAGATCTTCTTTTTTCTCTTCGATCCTTTTTGGGATCCATTCCTTAACCACAGGCCATATACGGGGCACCACCCGGGATAATGGTTTAAATAAAAAGGACTCATTCTTTAATTCGGTGGTGATGAGTTTACTCTTGACATCCACACTGTTGATAATGAAGATCAGAATCCCAAGATAGAGGGCGGCGCGCATCAGGCCAAACAACAATCCAAGTAAACGGTTAATTATACCTAATGCTGCCCATTCAGCCACTTTATTAAAGAGTTTACCGATCAGATGAATAAGGATAACGGTAGCCGTAAATGTCATGATAAAGGAAATAATATGTAAATAGATGCTTGTAAATCCCATATCGTTGCGAAGCCACCCGGCAACAAGTCCCGAAAAATGAACAGAAAACCAGATTCCTGCAATAAGTGCCACCAACGAAGTCAGGGATAAAATCAATCCTTTTGAAAATCCCCTGTAGGCCAGCCAAATGACAGGGATTAGGAATATTATGTCTAAAACACACATAAGCAGGATTTTAATGCCTGAGGCGTTTTGTCAATTGTGAAGCAAAAACAAAGTTGTTGAGTTCTTCATTGTCGCTGTTGAGTACTCCTTCACGGGTGCCTTCCCACCAAAGCTTACCCTGATGAATAAAACATACTTTATCGCCAATTTCCATTACTGAATTCATGTCGTGGGTGTTGATCACTGTTGTGGTTTCGAATTCCCGTGTGATTTCACTGATGAGTTTATCAATCACATTTGAAGTTATGGGATCCAAACCCGAATTGGGTTCATCGCAGAACAAATATCTTGGATTCATAGAAATGGCACGTGCAATGGCTACCCGCTTTTTCATACCTCCGCTTAACTCGGCAGGATAAAGGCGGTTAATATTTCCGAGGTTTACTCTTTGCAGGCAGAAATTAGCGCGTTCAATCTTTTCATCACGTGATAATTGGGTGAACATGGAAAGTGGAAACATCACATTTTCTTCCACTGTCATTGAATCGAACAAGGCACTTCCCTGAAACAGCATACCAATTTCACGCCGTATTTCATTGACTACCCCGGAAGACATCCCTGAAAAAAGTCTTCCATCGAATTCAACACTTCCATTATCAGGTTTGATAAGACCAACAAGGCATTTCATCAACACGGTCTTTCCCGAACCACTCGTACCGATGATCAGGTTGGTTTTACCCCTCTCGAGGCAAACAGAAATATCGTCCAGTACCTGGTGGTCACCGAATTTCTTTGAAATATGCTCAGCCGTGATCATGTTAAAAACAATTGAGTGAGTATCAGGTTGAAAACAATTATCATGATGCTGCTGATAACGACACCTTTTGTACTTGCTGTACCAACTTCAAGCGCACCGCCACGTGTGTAAAATCCATAATATCCAGATATAGAAGCAATTAGAAATGCAAAAACTGCTGTTTTAATCAAAGCATAATAAATATTGAATGGTACAAAAAATGACTGGATCCCAAAAATGAATATATTTGAGGACACCAGTCCTGTTGTGATGCCGGCCATCCATGCGCCAAATACAGCCAGAAACATACTGATTACAATAAGTACCGGATTGATCAGCACTGAGGCTATGATTTTAGGAAAAATAAGAAAGGCTGCAGGATTGATACCCATAATTTCAAGCGCATCAATTTGCTCTGTTATACGCATGGTTCCAATCTCAGAAGCTATTCGGGAACCAACTTTTCCAGCCAGGATAAGACTGATGATGGTGGGTGAGAATTCAAGTACAACCGATTCGCGCACGGCATAACCAATGGTATAAAGAGGTACAAGCGGATGATCAATGTTAAACGCCAGTTGTATGCACAGCACTGCGCCCATGAATACGGATATGATCACCACAATACCTAAGGAATCCAAACCCAGCCTGTCCATTTCGAGTATAATCCTTTTTAAATAAATACGTTCATTTTCAGGTCTCTTAAATACCTGCCTCAACAAAATCAAATACTGACCAAGGTTGAATAGTGCTTTCATTTCTATATTAAAAGAATCGGCTAAGATAAATATATTCCTTCATTTACTGACAAACTGGCAACGTATTGAAATGCCGGATATGCATAACGAAATTGCACACCGTACTACTTTCAGCATTTTTACAACCATCATTGCAAGTTTCTGAACAGTAACAAAAATATACTTTCAAATTATCCGTTTGAACCATATCTCATCATAATCTGACCGCTTGCCCGGCAACCAATGTTACCCGCTTTAAAAATTAATCATTAAAAATAGAATACAATGAGAGTTCAAAAGCTGACATTCCTGATGATTATTCTTATGTTGATCCTGATGTTTACTTCTTGCTTTTCTTCGGGGAAAAGCCGGAAAAGCGGCAAAAGGTATCATCAAAGATGCGACTGCTCAAGGTTCAGCGAACTGACCAGTAACGAAGTGACAACTGTAGATTGGGCTGCGCACCATGGAAGACAAACAGATTCTGAGTAAATACTTATCACCGGATGTGGTCAGTAAAGTATTGTTAATGTTCAGGGAACACCGGGCAGTTCTGCGAATCACCAGGGCACGGTCAAGCAAAATTGGAGACTATCGTCCTCCACGCAATAGATTGCCTCATCGTATTTCGGTTAACCACAACCTTAATCCTCACGAATTTCTGCTTACGCTGATACATGAACTGGCTCATATGGAATGCTGGCTGCGATATGGAAAGCATGCGAAACCTCATGGCAGTGAGTGGAATATGATATTTAAAAAACTGTTAAACGAATTTGATAAACCCGGGTTATTTCCTGAAAATATTCGCCAGGCTATTGCACAATTCTCTCAGCATGGCTTATCGTTCCAGCAAGGTAACGAGGCACTGAAACGGGCACTCAGATCTTTTGATTCCATTTCTGACTTACCAACAGTTGAGGAAATTGATAATAGTGAAATCTTCACATACCATAACCGAAGGTACCGTAAAATACATAAGGTACGCAAAAGAATCAAGTGCATGTGCCTGAATGATAACAAACTATACACTTTTGGGCCATTTACCCGGGTTATCCCTGATAAGAAATAGCCACCTTTCAGCAGCTGAGTAATTTTGTTGAATCCCCAAAATCATAAAACATCATTTTTGTAAATGATCGAACATACACCAACATTTTTATATGGAGTAAGTTGCTGTCGGGTATTTCCAAAATTCCAAGATTTTGAGACTTTCTCCCGGGGCTTATCAGATTTTTAAAAGATATAATCTTCTGACTTCTCTGATTGAAATTAAAAATTCTCTATTTTTGAAAAATACCAGACACCACAACTAATTAACAATTATTGTTATGAATCAAAATAACTATTGCGTAATTATGGCTGGAGGCGTTGGAGCACGTTTCTGGCCAATGAGCAAAACAGCTCGCCCAAAGCAGTTTATTGATATTCTCGGAACCGGGCAAACACTTATTCAAACCACTTTTGAAAGGTTTAAAAAAATATGCCCGACCGAGAACATTTATGTGGTTACCAGCGAGGTGTATCGCGATCTTGTGAAAAAGCAACTTCCTGAGATCACCCATGAACAGATTCTGGGTGAACCAATGCGACGAAACACTGCACCATGTATTGCATACGCCAATTACAAGATTCTTAACAAAAATCCTGAGGCCAATATTGTTGTTGCGCCTTCGGATCACATCATCCTGAAAAGTGAGAATTTTACGGAAGCCATACTTTCTGCCCTGGATGCAACAGCCAACAACGATTGGCTGCTTACTTTAGGTATACAGCCCACAAGACCCGATACCGGTTACGGATATATTCAGTTTGAGGAGAATACAACCGTTTACAAGCGCATTTCGAAAGTAAAAACCTTTACTGAAAAACCCCAACTCGATCTGGCAGTATCTTTCCTGAAAAGCGGTGATTTTTTATGGAATTCGGGTATCTTTATCTGGAGTTTGAAAAATATCATGAAAGCCTTTGAGAAATATTTACCCGAAGTAGATGATGTCTTCAGGAAAGGTGCTGTTTATTATGATACTCCTGAGGAAAGCGGATTCATTGCAAGGGCATATCCCACAGTAAAAAACATATCCATTGATTATGGTGTAATGGAAAAAGCTTTGAATGTGTATGTTCTTTCTGCCGATTTGGGCTGGTCAGATCTTGGTACCTGGGGTTCATTGTATGAAAACCGGTCAAAGGACAGACATGGTAATACAATCGTTGGCAACAATGTAATGAGTTATGACCTGAAGAACTGCATCGTTCATATGCCTGAAGACAAACTGGTTGTTTTACAGGGCCTTGATGAGTACATTGTTGTTGAGGACGAAAATGTACTGCTGGTATGCCGCAAGAAAGACGAGCAGGAAATCCGTCGTTTCGTTGACGATGTAAGTGTGGAAAAAGGGGAGAAGTATGTTTAAACAGTCATTTCTTTTACTTCACTGTCAATAATCAGGGTACCACCGGTTGCTTCCCTGATTTCATCAATACTGATTCCGGGAGCGCACTCAAGCAACCGAAATCCTTCCGGAACTATTTCAAGCATGGCAAGATTGGTAACGATCTTTTTAACGCAACCCACACCGGTAAGTGGTAATGTACATCTTTTTAATAGCTTCGATTCCCCTGACGGCGAAGTATGCTGCATGGCAACAATGATGTTTTTGGCCGCTGCTACCAGGTCCATGGCTCCTCCCATGCCTTTCACCATTTTTCCAGGTATTTTCCAGCTTGCAATGTCGCCTTTTTCCGAAACTTCAAATGCTCCAAGAACTGTAAGATCAACATGCCCTCCCCGGATCATGGCGAAACTTGTGGCTGAATCAAAAAATGCAGCTCCCGGATTTACTGTTACGGTTTGCTTACCGGCATTGATCAGATCCGGATCTATTTCATCTTCCAAAGGGAATGGCCCCATACCAAGAATTCCATTCTCCGATTGAAGGATTACCTGCATCCCTTCAGGAATAAAATTGGCAACAAGTGTGGGTATTCCTATACCCAGATTCACATAATAACCATCTTTCAATTCTTTGGCTATACGTTGAGCGATTTGTTCTTTTGTTAGCATGATTCAGCTTATTATTTTGCCTTGTTACAATGTTGTTTAATGCTGCTGTGGAGTAAAATAAACTTTCACATCCGGGAATATTGAACCTGACATTATAGCACAACTGCACCAGATCATTTCTGATACCGGACTGTTCTGCGTTCAATTCTTTTTTCATAATCTGTTCCCTGAAAAATACGTTGAACAAAAACTCCGGGGGTGTGAATAAAATTTGGATCCAGTTTTCCGGCAGGAACAAGTTCTTCAACCTCAGCAATTGTGATATTTCCTGCCATTGCCATTGCCTGGTTAAAATTATTGGCTGTTGCTTTATAAACCAGGTTGCCTGAGGTATCTCCCTTCCATGCTTTAACAATGGCGAAATCAGCAGTCAATGCCCGCTCAAGTACATGCGGTTTCCCATTGTAGACTCGTATTTCTTTTCCCTCGGCTACTTCTGTACCAAAACCGGCCGGAACAAAAAATGCAGGGATTCCGGCTCCTCCTGCACGACACCGCTCAGCCAGTGTGCCCTGCGGAATCAGTTCTACTTCGAGTTCCCCGCTGAGCAATTGCCGTTCAAACTCATCATTTTCACCCACATATGATGAGATCATCTTCCTGATCTGACGTTTTCTTAACAGCAATCCCAGGCCAAAGTCATCAATTCCTGCGTTGTTTGAAATACAGGTCAAATTCTTAATTCCGGACGCAACCAATGCTGCAATGCAGTTTTCAGGAATTCCACATAAACCAAAACCCCCAAACATCAGTGTCATTCCATCACTGATTCCGGAAATAGCTTCACGGGCATCATTAACAACTTTGTTCATGCGTTTTAATGATTTGTTGTTTTAAAGATAACAGCAGAATCATTGATATGGTTCATTGATGATGATTTTTAGCCGATCCGGATATTTTAACGAGCGAGAGGCCATTCTCTGGATTACCAGAAAACAGCCTCTCTGACAACATCAATTCGAGATCAGTAAAGTGTACTAAAAGAGATTAAATCCTGCCAAGTATAATACTGATCGTTCCAATCACATCCAATACATTCACAGATCCGTCCTGGTTCACGTCTGCATTTTCAAAACAGAAGGGCTGAGGATTCAGACCAATTGCATAATTAACAGTGGTGATCACATCCAGCACGTTGACAATTCCATCACAATTGGAATCACCCGGAGTAACTGACACGGAGGCTGGTTGCACATGGCCTGCACGGTCATTGCTTCCCTTGTAGGTTCCCCACAATACATTGGCCTGAGAAACAGGAACCTGCAAACCATAAACATTTACGAAGGCGGAATCCGAAGCACTGAAATTTTGTTCGTAGGAAAGAGCAACAAGATCTAACAATCCATCTCCGTTTACATCACCCAGATTGGCGCCATTCATAAAAGTAAATCCAATAGGGCGTAGCGGAAATCCTTCCAATTCGCCGGTACCGTCAATATTGTAAGCATGAATAAATCCCTGCCCCTCAATCATGGTATTGCTTCCAAAAACCAGGTTCTGTTGCCCGTTACCATCAATATCAGCCACACTAATAAATCCTTCCAGACCGCCAGCTTTTGTAATGGGATAATTGTTCATCAAAGAACCATCTGCGTTAAAACCAAAGACAACAGGAGCAGGATCACCTGAGATCGGTCTGCTCATAAAGGTCTTATAACTGCCTGTTCCATCAATATCAACTATTGTTGGTGGAGAATAAGTCCAGCTATTGTCCGGAACAAGCATTGGCCATCCAGTGCGATAGGTGCCATTATTATTTCTCGCATAAAATTTTGGTTCAGTTCCATGAGCTGAACCAACTATACTTAACTGGTCGTTTCCGTCGAAATCAACAAGAATGGGTGACTGATAAGAAAAACTGTAATTATCAGAAGGTACCGGGAAACCTGGTTTGGCTTGTGCATTGGCATCCAGGGCAAACATAATACCATTGGAGGTACCGGTCACGATTTCCATTACACTGTCGTTGTCAATGTCAGCAACTGAGGGAGTAACTGCGGGTGTTCCACCAAGATTAAACGGCCAGTTTGCATTGAGCGGGGTTCCATCAAGCTTTAATACATGAAGGTTGTTGGATGTTCGGGTTTGAAATATGATTTCTTTCACACCATCGCCTGAAACATCAGCCAATGCCGGGCTGCACAGAATCCAATGACTGCTGAAATTTACCGGCCATCCCGGTTGATCATTACCATTCACATCCATATAATAAACCCTTCCATTGTTTGGAATTCCTCCGGTAACCTGCACTATACCAAGAGTTCCGGTTCCATCCATGTCGGCTACTGCCGGAGGATAAATGGCAGTTCCTGTGAGGTTTTTACTCCATAGCAATGATCCATTGCCTTTAAAGGCTCTGAGTACACTATAGGAGCCTACTAAAATTTCATCAGCACCATCACCATCAATATCGGCAAGTGTGACGCCACGAAAGTTTTTGAAGTTTGGATGAGCGCCGACCTTCACCGGGAAACCCGGCAACTGGCTGTACTTGCTGCTGTTTTCAACGGGTAAAGCAGATTTGTCCATCAACATGGTTTCGGTGAGTACTGCACCATCAGTGCCTAAGAATGCACGGCTCACTTCAACCTGCGTAAACACACACAGGGGCAGAGCCAACATGAACAGAAATACAAGTTGTTTTTTCATAGAAACAGATTTAAGTGAGTAATAAGTTTATGTAATCACGTCAGTCGTGATTGAAGATTACAAAAGTATTACTAATCATCAAATCTGCAAGGGGAAATCCATTTTCAGATGGTTTGCACGGTGGCATCAGAGCGCTGAAAGTGCTTTGTCGTAATCAGGCTCCTGCACAATTTCTGGTACAAGCTCGGCGTAAGTGATTCTGCCATTCTCGTCAACTACAAAAACGCAGCGTGCCAGCAAACCAGCCAAAGGGCCGTCAACAATACCAAGACCGTAATTATCCGCAAAGTCCGTATCGCGGAAAGCAGAAAGTGTTACAACATTACTTATGCCTTCTGTAGTGCAGAAGCGCCCCATGGCAAATGGTAAATCCTTGGAAATGGCAAGCACAACAGTATTCTTCATACTGGCAGCTTTTTCATTGAATTTGCGAACCGATGCAGCACAGACGGCTGTATCCAGGCTGGGAAAAATGTTCAGGACAACTTTTTTACCCTTAAACTCAGAAAGAGATGCTTCGCCAAGGTCAGATTTTACAAGTTTAAATTCCGGGGCTAAGGAGCCGGTCGCGGGTAATTCACCCGATGTATGGATGGTGTTTCCTTTAAGTGTGATAGTGGCCATTTTGAAATTAATAATGTTAGACTTCATTCAATACTTCTTCAACATAACATTGAAAAAGGGTTTTTGGTTCATGGGAAACTGACATATAATCGAGAAGGAACAGAAATTCTAAAAATCGGTGCCGAATGAAAGATAAAACATAGGTTTAAGAAACCTCTTTTCTTCGAAGCCCCATGCAAAATCACCGCGAACAAAATATCCCAGAAAGGAAGTTCGCGCACCGAAACCAAGACCGGCAACAATAGGCTCCTTCTGCATTTCAAACCAGCCACTTACTGGCCCTTGTTCAAAATATTTGCGAAACAAATGATTGCCCGACGAAAAAGGATGCAGACCAGTCCAGGCAGTACCCACATCAGCAAAACCAACTATCTGAAAATCGTTGATGAACTGCATGCTGACAGGTCTGTTGATAAAATATCTGAAAACAGGCAGCCGCAACTCTGAGTTAATCACAATGAAACTATTTCCGTTTCTGATGTTTTGCTGGAATCCGCGCAGGTTTGTAGCCAGAGTTTGATAAGCATAAGTTCTCGAATAATCAATGTTCATTTCCTGGTCAAATTTGGGTAAGAGCCAGTTATCAACACCGCCCATATAATACATAAGAAGGTTATTGCCAAACGATGTGCTTGCTGCCAGACGGTTTGCCCAAATAAAAGTACGGTGAAGAGGCAAATAATTCCGGAAATCCAATCCCATTACAACCATATTATTAGGATCCTGGGTGATACCCTGATAATATTCACCAAATAATTTAGCGCGCGTACCATGGAATAAATTCGTTCCCAGGGATTTGCTGTCGTCATAAATGAGTTCAGCCTTCAGGCCTGCCCAATTCCTGGTCAGATCGGCTTCCTGAAGGCTGAGACGGTCAGTGGCCAGATAAACGGCCCTGTCATTTTTATAAACAAGGCTGCTTTTCAGGCTAAGCACACGTGTAAAAGGCCAGGTGAGGATATAATGGAATTCATGAATGCGATGACGAACCTGTGAATAGTAATTGCGAATGGTTGCCGACTCTCGAGTTTCATCGAGTGACTGGCGATAAAAAACATATTCTTTGTTTAACCTGTGCTTGTAGTTCTTAAAACTAAGTAAATATTCGTTGTTTACAAGATCAGGGCTAAGTCTGACTCCACCAGTAATACGGAAATCTTCAAGCAGATCGGTGAGCGAGACACTCAGGAAAGCATTCAATCCCGGGCTCAGAAACAGCGGGCTTTTACTTCCAGTAAAAGGTTGGTAAGTGGCAGCCATATAGGTAAAATCTACCTGATTTACCAATTGGTCAATGAAATATTCTACATTGTAATTCAATCGTTTGGGAATGATGAATTTTTCCTCCTTCTCTTCATGCACAACCTGAGCTTCGATGCGCCTTGGTATCAAATCAGCCGGAATAGAATCGCTGAAAACAGCATGATCTATTTCTGTAACTTCACCGGCAGAAGGTTTTTTATCCGATTCATTTACCATCACACTGCGAAAGCGTTTTTGTTTTTGAGCCTCTTGTGTTTCTATTCTTCCTACTACCTTACCGGTTGCAGGTTGGTTTTTTAATAGGTTGCTTACAAAAGGAGTAGGCTGAGGTTGCATGGCAATTAATTCATCCGGTGTTTTTAGCGGCTCAATCCTGATAAAATATTTTCCCAGGTGGGAAACAATTTCACCTAGAAGACTGGCTGCACGGTTAACATCTTGATGCACAATACTCCCGGGATAATTTGTCACGGCCATTGATTCAACAAAATACCTGTAATGTATGATGGTATCCACATAGGCGATCGTACTGTCGAACCTGCCAATATAACGGTTTGTAATACCACTTTCATCGCTCAGATAGGTAAAGTAATTCCTTTCGTATTCAATGGGTTGGATTTGATTCGACAAAGTCTTATAAATCACCCGGCGCAGATTATTATCTGGGTTGCTGCGGTCGTAAATATAAAGGTTAAAAAAGCCCGATGCAGGTTGAAAATCCAGGTTTGTTTTCAGATCAAGTGAATCGGGCGGACGGTTTGAACCAAATAGAATTCTCTCAGAATTGTTGATGAATGTCGGTGTGTGGTCATCAAAGATGCCATCGGTGATCTGCTCAAAAGAGTTGGATGGAATATGGTAGAGATAAATATTGGTTTTCCCTTTCTGAACTGCTGAAAGGATAAAATGAAACCCATCGTCAGAATATCGGAAATCTATTACTTTTTCAATGTTAACAAGGTACTGACCAGTGGTTTTTTCATCGTCCATATTGTAAAAATACAGGTTCAGAAGCCCTTTGTCTTCTGCAATGATTGCCAGTATTCTGCCGGAAGGATGCCAGGCCAACAGCGGATAGGAAAGATCAATAATTTCTTCAAGCCTGAATCCTCCACGCAACAACACCTTTTTTTTATTGTTAACGAAGTCATGAAGAATTACCCTGTAACGTCCATGATGATTTGAAATATAAGCAATGTGGCGGCCATCGGGATTTATACGCAAATGCTGATATACTTCACCTTTCCGGTTTTTTACCTTAATATTTTGAACCGGATTTGGTAAATTTTGCCTGAAAGGTTCGTACAAAGTCTGGTAATACTCTTTCCAGTCTTTAAGCAGATTCTTATCAGATATACCAAGTGTGTAGACCATGCTATTTTCAAGGCTGCGTCCAAGCCGGTTCATATAAACCAGATTCGACAATACAGTTTCACCATATTTATCGGCAATATACTTCCAAACCGAATGTCCTGCATACATTGCATCCTCACCTTCAAGCTGGTTGAAACGGCGATACCGGCCGGAAAGAAAGGCATTTCTGACAATATTGTCGGTTTCAGTACTCCAGGGTTCTGAAATGTACGAAACCAATCCGTTGAGGTACCATTTAGGTAATTTTGCCATAGGTGAAGATGTCACCTGGTTGCCAATGCTGCCCCCATACAAAGCTTGCTGGATGAGAACATGGGCAATACCTGCACGGATTTGCCTGTCGAAATGATTGTAATTTCCATTGTAATACAGGAAAATACGTTTACCTACAATATGTGTAATGCCTCCTGTATTATAGGTGTATTGCGTTTCGTTTTGTGAACCAATATTACTCTGACGTACGTCGCTGAGGCGGTTAAAAATCACAAACTGCAATTTGTCTTTAAGCGATGTTTCAAGCATAGCAGCGATTCTCGGAATTTCCTTTTCAGCCATAAAGGCTGTATATCCTGCAAGGTGTTCACCGTTCAGATAGAAATAGGTGTCGAAGTCATCGAATCGATAATGGGTCCATAAAAAATCCGAGTAACTCACTCGTGTACGTCCAAAGTTTTGCTGCGAACCATAATAAAACTGTGCCGGCGAAATGATTGGCAGTAATGCTGGTAGCATCAGTGTAACCAATACTTTGATAAAGGAAATCTGTTTCATGACTTACAATTCCGGTATGTTCGCCGAGTTGAGCAGCTAAATTAGTACATATTATGTTAACGATGCTTCACCGCTAATGTATATTTTTGCAACAAAACTTGTGTTTGCTGAATTGATAAGATATGATCCGCATTAAAGTTTTCGTTTTCAATCCTTTCCGGGAAAACACCTATGTGCTGCACGACGACACCAGTGATTGTATAATTGTAGATCCCGGATGTTGTTCAGAAGAAGAAGAATCAGAGCTGATCTTTTACATCAAAGAAAATAAATTAAAACCGGTAGCGGTGATCAATACCCATACACACATTGATCATATTCTTGGTAATAACTTCATATACAATACTTATAACATCAAACCGGTCATTCATGAGGCCGGAGAAGGATTTTTAAAATCGGCACCTGAATACGGAACCGTATTTGGCCTGCAGGTGAATGAAATGATAATGCCTGAAAAGTATCTTGATGAGGGAGATAAAATATATTTCGGGCATGCCTTTCTCGAAGTGCTGTATACTCCTGGTCATGCTGACGGATCAATATGTCTTGTGAGCCCTGAAAACAGATTTGTGATCACGGGCGATGTTCTTTTTAACGGCAGCATAGGCCGTACTGACCTACCCACCGGCAATTTCGATCTTTTGTCCGATAGCATCACCCGGAAATTATATACCCTGCCCGATGATTATACCGTATTTCCCGGGCATGGTCCGGAAACTTCAATTGGTAACGAAAAAATGCAAAATCCTTATGTGATGGGCTGAGATTGAACAGTTGTGATTTGTGAAAGGTGCTCATTGATTGGATTATTAACAATTGCTGCAGGTTGATTTACTCATGGATCTGCTTCAACATTTTGGATTTTCTCATAGGTTTTCTGTCATCATGCGATTGGCCAACCCGGCAATATGAGAAACATCAAGACGGTTCATGCAATCAAAATGTTTTCTGGGACACTTGTTAAATCCGATTTTACTGCATGGACGGCATCGAATCTCCCTTACCTCAATAATGACTCTATTATTTTCTAATTTTTCAGGCAGATAGGGGTACATACCAAATTCAGGTACGGTATTTCCCCACAACGAGATGATTTTCTTTTTACAGGCAGCAGCTACATGCATCAGGCCTGTATCGTTTGTGATGACCAGGGAAGCTTCTCTCACCAGGGCGGCTGAACAGTTGATTGAGAATTTGCCGCAGGAATTAAACACCTTATCCGGCAAAGCCTCAGCGATTACTTCACCATTACTTGCATCCTCCTTACCCCCCAATAAAACAACAGGCTGGTTGAGCAATCTGCAAACCGCAATTACCTTATCAGTCGGAAAGATCTTGGTGTTATGCTTCCCACCGATTACAAAACCGATAAAACCTTTCTGATGAGAAGCTGGCAGCCATGACGGATCGAAACTGTCAGAGTCAGGGATAAAATAATCGAGACCCAATCCATCATTATGTACGTGAAATGATGAAATTGCTTCGAAATAGCGATCAACAAGATGAATATCAGGAAGCCGGTTGATTTTCAAATGAACCAGCAACCATTTGCTTACATTCAGTTTAGGAAAGGTTTTTGAAGGGAGGCGCAAAATCACCTTTAGTAACCATGACCTAATGTTATTGTGGAGGTCAACAACAAAATCAAAATTTTCTGCTTGCAGCCTGTCAGCAAGCTCACTCAGGCTGTTTTCGAGGCAATGTATCTTTGAGAGGTAAGGATTTGCCTCAAGCACCGTGGCATATTGCTTCTTGGTGCAATAGTGAATTTCTGCGCCAGGTAAATATTTTTTCAGGCATCTGATCACAGCAGTAGTTAGAACGATATCGCCTATGGAACTGAATCTTATAACGAGTATTTTTTTCAAACCAAAGAAAATATTAGACTTTATTCGTTAAAGTAGAAATTGACGTCAGGTTTTCCCTTCATTGTTCTTCGCCTGGTTCCAATAGGCATCCATTTCTTCAAGGGTCATGTCTTTAAGTGATTTTCCCTGTTTGCGGGTTTCTTCTTCGAGATAAGTAAAACGGCGTATGAATTTTTTATTGGTTCTTTCCAGCGCATCCTCCGGATTCACACGGATAAATCGCGCATAATTGACCAAAGCAAAGAGCAGGTCGCCAAATTCTTCTTCTTTCTTTTTCTCATCGTTGACTTCCAGTGCATTTTTTAATTCGCCTGCTTCTTCTATCACCTTGTCCCACACCTGTTGTGGTTCTTCCCAGTCAAAACCTACACCACGCGCTTTTTCCTGAATACGGTAGGCTTTAATCATAGCTGGTAACGAAACAGGCACCCCACCAAGTACTGATCTGTTGCCTTCATGAAGTTTGATTCTCTCCCAGTTACTTTTAACCTGGTCAGCATTTTCCGCTACCACATCACTATAAATATGTGGATGTCGTTGAATCAGTTTCTCATTGATTCCATCTATCACTTCTTTTATGGTGAAGGCTTTCTGCTCAGCGCCTATTTTGCTGTAGAACACTATATGTAATAACAGGTCTCCCAACTCTTTTTTGATATCACTCAAATTGTTCTCAAGAATAGCGTCAGAAAGCTCATAGGTTTCTTCAATAGTCAGGTATCGTAAGGATTCAAGAGTTTGGGCGCGATCCCAGGGGCATTTTGAGCGCAGGTCGTCCATGATCTCAAGGAGTCTTTGGAAAGATGCCAATGCCGGCGAAAATGTTGTCATCTGTTAAATTTTAGATATAGCAGGCGGTATCAGGAACAACGTGATGAATTCCAAAAGATGATAATTATTTAACAAAACATTAAATAACAATATGTTATAAACAAATAACAATCTCTATATATTGAAAAATTCAACAACTCAAATTACCCATTCTTTCGTCTGCGGTAAAGCATTTAAGTCCTTTAATCCCTTCCCTAATAGGCTCGCGCAAAAATCACCCGTTTATGCGATGGCTTACCTGAAAACACACATTTTCCCTTTTCAGGTTTAGCGTCCAATGGTATGACCCGGATGGTGGCCTTGGTCTCTTCTTTGATTTGCTGCTCGGTTTCTGGCGAACCATCCCAGTGAGCCGAAATAAATCCCGCCTTATTCTCAATCACGTCACAGAATTCTTCCCATGTATCAACTTGCTGGGTATTATTTTCTTTGAAAGCAAGTGCTTTCTGGAAAAGATTTTTTTGAATATTGTCCAATAAATTCAGTACCTTGTTTTCAATATCAGTGATTTGATATACAGCTTTTTCAAGGGTATCACGCCGGGCAACTTCAACTGTATCGTTTTCAAGGTCACGGGGACCTATGGCCAGGCGCACCGGAACACCTTTGAATTCATATTCGTTGAATTTCCATCCTGGCTTGAATGTATCCCTGTCGTCGTATTTCACCGTAATACCTTTGGTTTCAAGCGCAGCTTTTATTTGAAAAGCTTTTTCAGAGATCATCTCAAGTTGATTTGGAACTTTGTAGATGGGAACAATAACGACCTGCAGGGGAGCAAGTTTTGGAGGCAAAACAAGTCCGTGGTCATCGCTGTGAGCCATAATTAAACCACCAACAAGCCGGGTAGAAACGCCCCATGAAGTAGCCCAAACATAATCGAGTTGATTTGCCTGGTTTAAGAATTTCACATCAAATGCCCTGGCAAAATTCTGCCCCAGAAAATGAGAAGTGCCTGCCTGTAAAGCTTTCCCGTCCTGCATAAGCGCCTCAATACAATATGTTTCGAGTGCTCCTGCAAAACGCTCGTTGGGAGATTTAAAACCTTTCATAACCGGCAGAGCCATCCAGTTTTCAGCAAAATCTGCATAAACATTCAACATGCGTTCGGTTTCTTCAATGGCTTCCTTTTTGGTAGCATGCGCCGTATGACCTTCCTGCCACAAGAATTCAGCTGTTCGTAAAAACAAACGGGTTCGCATCTCCCAGCGCACAACGTTGGCCCATTGATTGATAAGTAAAGGCAGATCGCGGTATGATTGAATCCAGTTACGGTAGGTATCCCAGATGATGGTCTCTGAAGTGGGGCGAATAATCAGCTCTTCCTCAAGTTTTGCATCTTCGTCAACTACAACGCCCTTCCCATCAGGGGAACTTTTCAGGCGATAATGAGTTACAACAGCACACTCCTTGGCAAATCCTTCCACATGGCTTGCTTCACGACTGAAAAAGGATTTGGGTATAAAGATCGGGAAATATGCATTGACATGTCCGGTCTTCTTAAACATCTCATCCAGCGCAGACTGCATTTTTTCCCAGATTGCGTAACCATAAGGTTTAATTACCATACATCCGCGAACTGCTGAATTTTCAGCTAAATCAGCCTTGATAACCAGGTCGTTGTACCATTGAGCATAATTTTCTGCCCTTGAAGGAAAATCTTTCGCCATTTGTTACTGTTGTGGTATGAATATTGTGTTCTTTTTTAGTCCTTAATTATTAGGGCGGCAAAATTAACAAATAATACAGCCATGAAATCAAGATATATACAAAATAACTTATTTATCAAGGAGGGCAAAACCATGAAACCCATTTCAGTTCTAAGCCTTTTTGCAGTGATTCTGCTGGCATCCTGCAGTTCAACAAGGCCAGTTTCAACAGCTTACGATGATGTTTATTTCTCACCGAAAGATCCAGTGGTGGTTGTTAAGGAAGTAGTAGTAACCACACCATCAGTCCAGCAACAGGTAACAGAGCCTGAACCCTATGAAGTACCACCCCAATCAGCCCCTCAGGAAGAAACCTATTACAGCGACCCAGGGTATGATAATTCATACGCACAAACTGAGTATTACACTGATCCTCAGGGTGGTACAGTAATCAACAACAATTATTACGGTGATTATTACGATTACTCATATGCTGCAAGGATCAAAAGGTTCCACAGGCCTTATGGATTCGATTCCTATTATCACGATTACTTCACCAATATGTATTGGTATAATTACGATCCTTTTTATTGGGGAACAAGCATTTATATAGGTTATAACTGGTTTCCCTCCAATTCTTTTTATTTTGGATGGGGATGGCCCAGCAGAACATACTGGTCAGTATGGTATGATCCATATTTTATGTATGGTTTTGGTTACCCGCATTATTATTACGGATGGAATAGCTATTCATACTGGAGTGGTTACAATCATGGCTACTGGAATGGATACTGGGATGGTTACAGCGGATACCCTTATTACGGCGGTGGATGGTATAGCAACAGCTACGACCAGAACTCCTATTATTATGGTCCAAGAACTTCGTTTGCAGGTAATACCGGAACAAGTGCTTCCGGAAGAAGTGGAAGGCCCATTTCCGGTGGAGGCAACGAAAAATCTCTTGGTGAAGTTGCCACACATCGAGGCTCTGTAGCTACTGACCGCACTGCAAGGCCGGAAATCAATGGTGAGGCATCCCGTGGAAACAGACCGGTGGACCATGAAACAAGCCGGACTGCTTCTGAAACTCAAAGGGGTGAAACCCGCACGTCCGCACAAGGTTCAAACTTTCCCTCAACAAGAGATGTAAGCGCAGGACGTGAGACCCAGAGACCTGTGAATTCAGAAGGACAAAGACCTACGTATGATCGCCCCGGCACTGAAAGGCCAACCAGCAACCAGACAGGACGCAGTACTGATCCTAACCAGCGTAATTATCAGTACATCCGCGAAAGTGGACGTGAAACGCAAACCTATCAACGTCCATCCTCACAGTCACCTCAGAAAGACCAGGTACAAAGACAGCCCCAACCATATTCTTCACCGCGGTATACAAAACCTAAAACCAGTGAGGAATTTACAAGCCCAGCATACAGGGGACCAAGAGAAGTAGCGCGTCCAACTGAAAGTACTACACCGCAGGGAAAGGAAATTACACCAGCCCCACAAAGATCCGAACAACCGCAAGCCACCCCAGGTCGTGAACCTCAGAGACAGCCAAATCAGCAGGTTACTCCAGGTCGCGAACCACAGAGACAGCCAAACCAGCAGGTTACCCCAGGTCGTGAACCTCAGAGACAGTCAAATCAGCAGGTTACCCCAGGTCGTGAACCTCAGAGACAGCCAGGTCAGCAGGTTACTCCAGGTCGCGAACCACAGAGACAGCCAAACCAGCAGGTTACTCCAGGCCGTGAGCCACAAAAACAACCTAATCAGCAAATGACGCCCAGCCGTCAATCCGAAAGCCAGCCACGGTACGAAGCTCCTTCAAGACCAAGCGAAAACCGGTCATCAGCACCTCAGAGAAGTATTCAATCTCAACCTTCACGTTCTTCAGGGTCAAGTTATTCGGCTCCTGCCAGGAGCAGTAGTCCGGCTTCATCAGGTTCGTCGGGTTCTGGTTATTCGGCTCCATCCCGCTCAGGGGGAAGTAGTTCTCACTCATCAGGCTCGTCAGGAAGTTCTTCTTCAGGTTCTTCCAGATCATCATCGGGAAGAGGTAACAAATAAGTCATCTTAGTTTATAACAACCTTAGAAATTTGAAATATGAAACCGCGATTGTTTTCAACAGTGGCTCTCTCTCTGCTATCACTAATCCTTTTTTCTCAGAATCAGGAGGATGCCTTGCGCTACGCAAGAACCTCAGCCATTGGCAGCGCAAGATATATGGCTATGGGGGGGGCTTATGGTTCGATCGGCGCTGATTTTTCAGCAATAGGTGTGAATCCGGCCGGTATTGGGATGTTTCGCAAATCGGAATTCACTTTTACACCACTCATTACTTTTGCAAATACTGAAGCCAGCTATTTTGGCGAACTTTACGATGACAACAAATACAATCTTGGGTTAAGCAACCTTGGCTTTGTTTATTCTGCCGATCTTTCAAAAAGAAGCCAGGAATCCGGCTGGAAAAAAATCCAGTTTGGTTTTGGGTACAACCGCATCAATAATTTCAACAACCGCACTTTTATTCAGGGATATAACGAAAACAGTTCCCTGTTGTCAAATTATGTACACCTGGCAGATTATACCGAGCCTGAAAACCTTGATCCATTTTCAACTAAACTTGCTTACGACAGTTGGTTGATTTGGGAAGATTCAAACCTTGTATACTACAACGATGCCTACTGGGGTAATGTAATGCAGTCAGAAAAAATAATCACCAATGGTTCAATGAGCGAACTGCTTTTCAGTATTGGATCGAATTTTAATGATGTGTTTTATCTCGGTGCTACCATTGGAGTGCCAATGATACGTTATAATTATGAATCGGTTTACAGCGAAACAGATACAGAGAACAATTATGCTGAATTTGTCACAATGTCGCGTCGTGAAACCCTTGAAGCACGTGGTACGGGGCTGAATCTGAAACTTGGTGCCATTGTCAGGGCAACAGAATGGTTGCGTTTGGGAGCTGCTTATCATACGCCGACCTACTACTCAAATATGGAAGATAAATGGCGCGTAAGTATGAATTCTGAATTATTTTTAGATAATCAGATTGAAAAAAAATCAGCCGAGTCTCCCCGGGGAAGGTTCGAATATGAATTAACCACCCCCATGAAAGCTATTGGCAGCGCTACTTTTCTATTTGGTAAATCGGGGCTTGTTTCTGCTGAATATGAATTTGCAGATTATTCTGAAACCAGACTCAACTCGTCAGACTATAAATTCGTTGGTGAAAACAACTCTATCCGCGATGATTATACAGCAGCACATAACTTCAGGTTTGGAACCGAATGGAGGTTAAACGATATTTATTTCAGGGGGGGCTATGCGATATTTGGCAGTCCTTATAAATCGGGTATCAATGATGGAAAGGGTACACAAACGTCCCTCGGGCTGGGTTTCAGGCAACAGGATTATTATATTGATTTTGCATGGGTCAACAATACGCTTAAAGAGAATCGTTATATGTATGAAGTGCCATCACAGCCTGAATTAGAATTCGTTACACCGGTTGCCAAACAAACTTTCAGCCGGCAAATGTACATGCTTACACTGGGATGGAGATTCTGATTATTTTTTTTAATATATTCCTTTTGCAGGGCCACGCCGGTTGATTCACTTCAACCGGCTGTTTTTTTCTGAAACACGGGTTAACCCGGTTTTTGCCTTTTGATGAATACTGGTTTGGTATTCATTAAAACGCAATTTCAGGCAAAGATCATAATAATGAGCAGCCTGCTCATAATTTCCCATCGTTTCGTAAATCAAACCCAGTTGTAACGCCGAATTCCCGGCATAATAATAAGGTAACCCACTGCCGGTTTCAATGGTTTTTGCATAGCTTTCAATAGCTGGCTGAATTTTTCCCCATCCATGAAAGATTCTTGCCTTCCGGTAAATATACTCCAAAGAATCTTTGTTGGATGACAGATCGTAAGGCGACAGATTTCTTTCCAGTGTATCTAAAGCAGCTTCAAAATATCCACCGTCGAAAAGCAGCCTTGCCTTAAGCAATCTCACGTTGGGTATGCGATTTGACAAGGCCTCCGTCTGAGCTTGTTTGTCTTCATCGGTAATGGCCTGACCGTGGGCAACTATTTGCGAAATATAAAACCGGTAAGCATTTTGATCGCCATGAATGAGTGAATGCCATGCCAGACGTTGGTAAGCACTCTTTATATAGTTTGAGCCATGGTAACGGTTCACAAAATTTAACAGATGCTTTGCAGCATTGTTATCCAAACGGTTTAACCTGGCACTTCCGAGCACAAACTCGAGATAATAAAAAGGGTATGAGCCATTATAGAGATCACATTTTCCGATGATTTCAATTACCTGATCGTTTCTTTTGATATGCCTGTTAAGGTTAGCCTTAATATAACAAAGAAGGGGTCCGGAAACCAGGTTTTCTGTTGTTTCAATGTTTTGCAGTAACAAGCCAACAGCACTTTGATCGTTATGCAGGTTTATTTCAATGAATGACAGATAAAAGAAAGCTTCCGGCCTGAGATGGCTCCAGGATGAATTTTTTTCAGCAATCCGGATTAGTTTATACAGTTCGGTGCGTCCTCTGTCAATGTTACCATCCATTCCTGCTAATCTGATTGCCCATCTGTAAGTATCTGGAATACTGCCGATCAGCACATTCATAATGCCATTCAACAGCATATCAGGCACGAAACCCGGGTGTGCTATCCTGTTTTCATTAAGCAGCCGGTATGCACGGTTCAGATCCAGGCCAGCCATCATATATTCCCCGAACTTTACCCTGCAAAAGGCCCATTGCAGATAAATGGTAGCCAAAGAATGCCTGTGCCAGGGCGAAGATGATGCACCTGATTGTAAAAGCTCAATACGCTCAGACCGGTGAGGTAATAATTGTCCAAAATCTGTTTTATCTTCACCAATACTCAATGTCAGAAAGTCAATGTAGTTTTCAAGAAGCAAGGGGATCTTATTCGCTGGATTAAGTGCTTTTTCCTGGTTCAAAATCTCCCTGCCTGTATTGAAATTCAGGGAAATGATTTCATTATACGCATTGATGCAATTTTGGTTAAAGTCATATTGAGAAAAAGATGATAAAGAAAGTGTTAATAGTACCAGGGGGAACAGGACTTTCCTGAAAGAGAGAAAGAAAAAATATTTTGAAACAAAATTTCTCAAGAATATTGATGCTGCAGTTTATAACTATTACTCATAAAAAAAAGAGCCTCAAAGTGGGAGGCTCAATATACTACTTTTCTTAGGATTGTCAGCCTATCTGAGCTGCCTCCACAATGGCCGGATCAACCAGAATACGTCCACAGTATTCGCAAACTATGATCTTTTTATGAATTTTTATATCAAGTTGACGTTGAGGGGGTATTTTACTGAAGCAACCCCCGCAGGCATCTCTTTCAACCATTACAACAGCAAGTCCGTTGCGGGCATTTGCCCTGATACGGGTGTAAGCATTGAGTAATCGTTCCTCAATGACTTTTTGATTGTTTTGTGATTGAACCTGGAGTAATTTTTCTTCCTTTTCAGTTTCAGATACAATATCTGCCAATTCATTCTTCTTCTGCTCCAGATCGTTACGGCGCTCTTCAAGTTCCTGCTTAGCCCTGCTTATTTCTTCTTTTTTCAGCGTTAGGCTCAGGTTATGCTCGCGTATGTGCTTCTCGGCAAGTTGAATTTCAAGTCCCTGATATTCAATTTCTTTATTGAGTGATTCAAACTCACGATTGTTGCGTACGTTCATTTGTTGGGCCTGATATTTTTCTATCATGCCTTTGCTGTCTTTGATTGACTGTTCTTTTTCAGCAATTTTTGTCTTGAGGGCATCAACTTCCTGTTTGAAATTGGTAATTCTTGTTTCAAGCCCAATCACCTCATCTTCCAGGTCCTCAACTTCAAGTGGTAGTTCGCCACGGACAATCCTGATCCTGTCAATTTGTGAATCAATTTGCTGCAGATTATATAAAGCAATGAGTTTCTTTTCGATTGAAAATACTGTTTCTTCTGCATCATCCTGCGCCCGGACATTTGCTTTTGACATTTGGGTGTGGATTTCGGGTTCCTCATGTTCATGCGTTACTGTAACAGCTTTCTTTTTGGTTGCCATTGGTTCTGAATTATATACTATAAAAAATTTACCGGATTGGTGTACTGTGTTGTTTTAAGGACGGCAAAAGTAGGAAATTTTTTCACAAGTGCCTGTGCAATTAAATCTTTACAGAATTGCTCCGATTCATAATGACCTATGTCAGCAAGGATTATTTTCCCTTCAGGAATAAAAAAGTCATGGTATTTAAGGTCACCTGTAAGGTAAATATGGGCGCCGGCTTTCATGGCATCACTTATCAGAAAACTGCCTGATCCTCCACAAATCGCAACCTTTTTTAATAGCTTGCTCAGATTTCCGGCGTATTTCAGTATCGGTAAACCACATACGATTTTGACTTTTTCAAGAAATTCTGAAGCGGAGATTTCTTTTTCAAGCTCCCCGAGCATTCCACTCCCGATATATTTATTATCGTTTCCAAGGAGCAAAAGATCATAAGCAACTTCTTCATAGGGATGGGCTTCAATCATTTTTTCAACGATTACTTTCTGAAGGTAAGCAGGAAAGATGGCTTCAATTTTGACTTCTCTTTCAAAATGCAACTCCCTGATCTTGCCCACATAGGGGTTGGCATCGTCTAAAGCCCTGAATGACCCTTCACCCAGAGAGTTGTATGAGCAACAATCATAATTGCCAATGCGGCCGGCGCCTGCATCAAAAATCGCGTTACGAACCTGTTCGGCTTGCTCAACGGGACAAAACGTCACAAGTTTTCGAAGTGTACCGGATTTTGGTTTTAGAATCTTTAAATTTGAAATTCCAAGTTCTTCAGCCAATTTGCGATTCAATCCCTGATAATGATTATCAAGATTGGTATGAATCGCATAAATACCAATCCTGTTTTGAATGGCTTTGTGTACGACACGTTCAATATAATTTCTGCCGGTAATTTTTTTCAATCCGCTAAAAATCAATGGATGATGCGCAATAATCAATCCGCATCCATTTTTCGCAGCCTCGTCAACGACGGATTCGGTAACGTCAACGCAAATCATTACGCTGCTAATCTCCTGGTTCGGATCTCCTATCTGAAAGCCTGAATTATCATAATCTTCCTGGTAAGCAAGTGGAAATTCAGTGTCGAGGAACTGGGTGATATGACTTGTTAGCATAGGATTAAATTTATTAAATTACAAATGAACAAAAATAGAGAATTATTGCACCTGTTATGGACTTAGTTAACAACCTTTTTCGTATCTTGCGCCCATTATTGGGAAAACGGGAATTTAATTTTAATAGCTGTCTACTATTTCGCTTTTAGCATGCGTAAACTATTTTTCTACCCATTCAGTTTAGTTTTCGGATTTGTAATAATGATTCGTAATTGGCTGTATGACAAAAAGATATTAAAATCCATAGAATTTGATACTCCAGTAATAAGCGTTGGGAATCTCGCAGTTGGTGGTACAGGAAAGACGCCCCATATTGAGTACCTTATCAGGTTGCTCTCTCATAAATACAGAGTCGTTACGCTTAGCAGGGGATATAACAGGAAAACCAAAGGTTTTTTTGTTGCTGAAAAAAATTCCACTGCAAGCGAAATAGGTGATGAGCCTTTGCAGTTTATTACCAAATTCGACAATATCAGGGTTTGTGTTGATGAGAACCGTGTGCATGGTATCAGAGAATTGTTGCGTCGTTTTCCGGATACTGATGTCATACTGCTTGACGATGCCTACCAGCACAGAGCGGTAAAACCCGGGCTTTCAATCCTGCTCACAGACTTTTATCATCTGTATTCTGATGATTATCTCCTGCCTAGCGGAAATTTACGTGAACCAGTCTGTGGTGCCAGACGTGCTGATATAATTATTGTTACAAAAACGAGGAAAGTATTTTCCCCGATTACCTACCAGCGGCTTGTTGATTCACTCAAACCCCAGGCTCATCAGAAATTATATCTTTCTTTCATACACTATGATGCGTTGACTTCAATTGGGAAACAAGAATGTAAGATTCAAAAAGGGAGAATTGCTAACACAATCTTACTGTTTGCCGGAATAGCCAATCCTTACCCGCTCGAAGACCATTTGAGAAATCAGTGTGCTGAACTGATAACAATCACTTTTCCTGATCATCATAGTTACAACGCTTCCGATATTGCAATGATCAGCCAGAAGTGGAATGATATTTATACGAAAAACAAAATCCTGATTACAACAGAAAAAGACTTCATGCGTCTCAAAAATCCTGACATTTGGGAATTGGTTGTAAATTTGCCCATTCATTACGTCCCCATTGAGGTTGACTTTCATGATTTAGGCAAGGAATTGTTCGATCGTCAAATACTGGATTATGTTGAAAAAATTAAGAGAAACCCTTGAATTCATTCGTTCCAGAACATTAACACAACCTGAAGTTGGAATTATTTTAGGCTCCGGGCTTGGTGGGCTGATTACCGAAATTAAAATAGAAGTCAGCCTTCCTTACGAAGAAATTCCAAACTTTCCGGTTTCGACTGTCGAGGGGCACCATGGCAGGCTTATTTTTGGTAAACTGAGCGGCAAAAACATTGTCGCAATGCAGGGCAGGTTTCATTTTTATGAAGGGTATACCATGCAGGAAATTACATTTCCCGTGAGGATTATGAAAATGCTCGGCATCCGGTTACTGATATTATCGAATGCAAGCGGCGGCGTAAACCCAGAGTTTGAAATTGGCGACATGATGATTATCACCGATCATATTAACCTGCTACCAACCAATCCTTTGATTGGTAAAAATGACAAAGAGCACGGGCCTCGTTTTCCTGACATGAGTGAAGCCTACAGTGCTGATCTGATCCATAAGGCCATCAAAATTGCCCGGCGATATAATATCAAGTATCAAACCGGCGTATTTGCAGCCGTAACCGGACCCATGTATGAGACTCCTGCTGAATATCGCTATATCAGAAACATTGGTGCCGATGCAGTAGGGATGTCAACCATCCCGGAAGTAATTGTTGCCCGGCAGATGGATTTGCCCTGTTTTGCCATCAGCGTAATCACTGATCTTGGGGTTACAGGGAAAATTATTGAAGTATCGCACAGCGATGTTATTGCAGCCGCATCGCAGGTTGAACCCAAAGTTACTCTGCTGATAAAGGAGTTATTATCAGGCATGTAATCTATTTATTCAGTTTTGATGGATAAAAATGAGCAAACAAACCAGGCAGGTAGCGAAAAGAAAATCTATTTTGCCTCCGATTTTCATTTGGGAGTGCCCACGTATGAAGCCAGTTTCAGACGTGAAAAATTACTGGTTCAATGGTTGGACGAAGTCAGTTCGGATGCCCAGGCAATTTATTTGATGGGTGATATGTTTGATTTCTGGTTTGAATACAAAACAGTGATCCAAAAAGGATATGTAAGGTTGCTTGGTAAACTTGCAGAAATTACTGATGCCGGAACACCCGTGCATCTTTTCAAAGGAAATCATGATATCTGGGCAATAGATTATCTGGAAAAAGAGGTTGGAATTCAACTTCATCAAAATAATTTGATTACAGACCTGGGTGGAAAATGTTTTTTCCTTTCACATGGCGACGGTCTGGGGCCGGGAGATAAGGGCTACAAGATCATGAAAAAAGTTTTTCAGAACCGTTTCAACCAATGGCTTTTCAGGTGGCTGCATCCCGATCTGGGAACCCGTTTAGGCTTGTATTTTTCACGAAAGAGCCGTTATGCAAATGACGCTTACGAAGAAATGTATGGCCATCCACCTGTCGAAGATGAAATGCTTTACAAATACAGCATTCGTAAACTGGCCCGGCATCCTGGTATTGATTTCTTTATTTTCGGACACCGCCACAAACCAACCGATGTAATTCTAAAGGGAAATACGAGAATGATTATCCTGGGCGACTGGATAAATCAATACACCTATGCTGTTTTCGATGGGCAACAGCTTGAATTAAAAGTATATACAACAGCTTTTGAAAAAATAAATTGTAAAGAATGACGAAACTTTGGTATCAGGAGTTATTTGAGAACTTCGCTGTTAAGTACGATAAAGAATCATTTACCCAAGGCACTCAGGGGGAAGTAGATTTTTTTGAAAAAGAGATCGGGTATGACAAATCCGTAAAAATTCTCGATATAGGATGTGGAACGGGGCGACATTCCGTTGAACTGGCAAAAAGAGGCTATCATATTACCGGCGTGGATTTGTCAGTAGATCAACTCGATAGTGCACGAAAAAAAGCGAATAATGCCGGTGTTGACATCCGGTTCCTGCAAAAAGATGCCTGCTATCTCGATTTTAATGCAGAATTCGACCTGGCCATCATGATTTGCGAAGGTGCTTTTTCACTGATGGAAACTGATGAAAAGAATTTTATGATCCTGCAGGGGGCATATAAAGCCTTAAAACCAGGAGGAAAATTGATCTTTACTGCATTGAGCGCACTTTATCCTCTTTTTCATTCCGTCAAGGATTTTATCAACACATCAGGGGATGAAGTAAAATCGGGTGATAATTCTTTTGACTTGTTAACTTTTCGTGATACATCATGGGTTGAATTTACCGATGATGCTGGAAATCCTAAAAAACTTTACTGTAATGAACGATACTATGCCCCTTCTGAAATATCATGGTTGTTGCAAAGCCTGGGATTTGTAAATACGGGAATTTTTGGCAGCAGACTTGGTGCTTTCAGCAGGAATGATTTGCTAAGTACCGGAGATTACGAAATGCTGGTTGTGACTGAAAAGAAGTAATACCTGTTTAAATGATAATTTGGGTAACCTAATGGGTTATTATTGAAGAAATTAGTTTTTTCACACCTTAAAATTAAAAATCATAATTATGAAAACTCTTTTGGCTCTTTTATTTAGCCTGATTTCATTACAAGACGTTTCGGGGTTTGATAATTATTTTGTCTTCAAAACTTTGCGTTTGGATTATTATCGCACAGGTAATTTTGAAACCGAAATTATCTCAATTGACGAGTTAATTGAAGAGCCTTTTTG
Organism: uncultured Bacteroidales bacterium; assembly: GCA_964419945.1. Lineage (GTDB taxonomy): Bacteria > Bacteroidota > Bacteroidia > Bacteroidales > JAAYJT01 > JAAYJT01. Next base: position 68,791 of record CAYQRU010000002.1, read on the forward strand.
GGGTGGCTCAAAAACGAAATTGACTGACCAGTTCAATTATGGTGATCATAAGTTTGAGGTATATGAGTTCCTGAATGAAGTGCTGGTATATTCTCATACGTATAGTTCACTTTTCGCCGAATGGCAAACTACTGCCGAGGCTAAAGTGACCTGGCGAAGTTTTACGGAAACTATTGTTTTTCCATTTCCGCTTCAGAAGGTGTATGTGGTGTTTTATACGAGAAACAGGGACAATGAGTGGATTGAAAAATTCCGGTACACAATAGATCCTGCTGACAGTTTTATATCTAAAGAACGCAAATCGGTTTTTCCGGTGTTTGAGGTATCGCTGTCAAATGATACCTGGAATGCGCTGGATGTGGTTTTTATCCCCGAAGGATATACAAATGATGAGATGACAAAGTTCCGTAACGACTGTCTCCGATTTGCTGATTATCTGCTCAAGGCCAAACCCTTTACGGAAAACAGGAATAATATAAATATACGGGCAGTTTTAGCACCTTCCAACGAATCGGGAACCGATATTCCCGGACAGGGAGTATGGAAGCAGACACTTGTGAACAGCAATTTTTACACCTTTGGATTGGAGCGTTATTTGACCACAATGGATATGAAAAATGTGAAAAATATTGCTTCAAATGTACCTTATGACCAGATAATCATACTGGTAAACAGCCAGATATATGGTGGTGGAGGAATTTATAATTATTACGCTATTACCACCACCGATCATTTTAAATCCGATTATGTGTTCATCCATGAGTTCGGACATGCGTTGGCAGGCCTTGGTGATGAATATTATTCATCAGAAGTGGCTTATGAAGAATTCTATAATCTGAAAGTAGAGCCCTGGGAACCCAACCTGACCACACTGGTGAATTTTGAAACCAAGTGGCAGGATATGCTCGAACCCGGCATCCCGATTCCAACACCTGCTGAAGACAAATACAGCAGAGTTGTGGGTGTTTTTGAAGGCGGTGGTTATACATCAAAAGGAGTTTATCGTCCGTTTTTGGACTGCACCATGAAATCAGCAGGTTATGACAATTTTTGCCCTGTTTGCCTGCGTTCAATACAGCATGCAATTAATTCTCATAAAAAGTAATAATGTTTACCTGGGTTACATCTTAAAGTTTTTTCATTATTTTGCAGCACTTTAGGTTCACAAAGAAATAACATACCATTAATTGATATGACCATGATAAAATCGCTGAATACACTTCTTGAACTGGCCAAACAAAAAGGTGTTTGTCGGATAGCTGTTGCTGCTGCTGCTGACAAACATGTGCTCGATGCCCTGATGATGGCAAAAAATGAAGGTTTTGCAGAACCTGTGCTGATTGGCGATAAATCAGCCATTGAAGAGATTGCCTCAGAACTTGGTTTTGATGTATCAAAAATTGAAATAATTGATATTGCTGATCCCTATCTGGCTTCGGTAGAAGCTGTTTCTTTGATCCGCAATAAAAAGGCCGATATCCTGATGAAAGGACTGGTAGGAACAGGCCCGATGCTGAAAGCCGTATTGGACAAAGAAAACGGTTTGCGAAAAGGTGCCACACTCAGTCATGTGGCCTTGTTCGAAACGCAGTTTTATCACAAATTGCTTGGTGTTACTGACGCAGCAATGAATGTGGCACCGGAATTCGATGAAAAAGTATGTTTAATACAAAATGCTATCGAGATTTTTCATAAACTTGGCATTAAAGAACCCAAAGTAGCAATAGTTGGAGCCGTTGAAACCGTAAATCCAAAAATGGAAGCCACAGTGCATGCAGCTATGCTGACACAGATGAACCGCCGCAAACAAATCAAAGGTTGTATCATTGACGGGCCATTGGCACTCGACAATGCAGTTTCTGCTGAATCAGCGCTTCATAAAGGCATTGTAAGCGAAGTAGCCGGTGATGTTGATTTGATTGTTACCCCCGATATTAACAGTGGAAATGTGTTGTACAAGTCGCTGAACTTTCTCGGAGGTGCTACCACTGCTGCTGTGATCATGGGTGCCAAAGTTCCTGTTGTTTTGACCTCACGTGCCGACTCTGAGAAAAGCAAACTCATGTCTATTGCCCTCGCGGCAGCAATCATTTAGTAATTATTCATCCTTATTCATCAACTCATGGAAGAGTATCGCATACTGGCCATCAATCCTGGCTCCACTTCCACAAAAATCGCAGTGTATGCCGGAACCTCCCCTGTATTTGTAAAGAATATCAGCCATTCCAATGAAGAGTTAGCGAAGTTTGATAAAATTACCGACCAGTACGCATATCGCAAGAATATCATTTATAATGAATTGCAGGATGCCGAAGTACTTCTTGGAATGATCCGTGCCGTAGTGGGCAGGGGTGGTTTGCTCAAACCTATTCCTTCAGGAGTTTACACTGTTAATGAAAGTATGAAAGCCGACTTGCGTAACAGTCCTATGGGTGAACATGCCAGTAACCTCGGAGGCCTCATAGCCGATGATATTGCCAGGTCACTTCCTGAAGCAAAAGCGTATATTGCCGATCCGGTGGTTGTTGATGAATTACAAGATATTGCACGCATTTCCGGCCACCCTCTATTTAATCGCATTTCCATATTTCACGCTTTAAACCAGAAGGCAGTTGCACGTGCCCATGCCAAATCAATTATGAAAGCGTATGAAGATCTCGACCTCATCGTGGTTCATCTTGGAGGAGGTATTACTGTGGGTGCTCATAAAAAGGGCCGGGTAGTTGATGTAAACCAGGGGCTTGACGGAGAAGGTCCGTTTTCGCCTGAGCGCAGCGGAACGCTACCCAGTGCCGACCTGATCCGGGCATGTTTCAGTGGGAAATACACCGAAAAACAACTCCTCAAAATGGTGAAAGGCGAAGGCGGTATGGTAGCACATCTGGGTACCAACAGCGCATACGAAGTTGAACAACGGGTGCAGAAGGGCGACCATGAAGCTTTCCTGATTTTTGACGCAATGGCATACCAGGTGGCAAAATATATTGGCGCAATGGCAACTGTTCTTTACGGGCATGTTGATGGTATCCTTATCACAGGGGGCATAGCCAAAAGTGCATGGTTTGTGAACCGTATCATGGAACGTGTTCATCGCATAGCCCCTGTGTATATATATCCCGGTGAAGACGAAATGCGCGCATTGGCCATGAATGGCCTCATGGTTCTCAGGGGCGAAATTGAGCCCAGGGTATATGAATGAAGGCGGGAATTATGAAAATCGAATACTTCAAATTTGCTTTACGAAGGTATTATCATAGCAAAATGAATTGCAGTCAACCTGTTCATCAACGTACACTTTCGTGTATTATAATGATGCACACACCATGGCCAACCTCCGCTAATTCTTTGTAAATAATTTGATGTCATTGTTTTACGAGAACAGGCATAATAATTGCGAATGCAGGAAATGAAAACTTCTTTACATTATCCCGTCGCCCATGATCCTGCATTTTATTAAAAACACCTTGAGGGTTTTTTTACGAAATGGTATATATACCTTTATAAACCTATGCGGTCTTTCCATTGGGCTTTCAGCCGGAATTCTCATCCTGATGTATGTAATTCATGAATTAAGCTATGATCGCTTTCACAATAATGTCCGGAACACCTTCCTTATTAACATGGAATATCACACGGGCAATTATACGGAAGGTGGTTTTACAATTCCTGCTGCAATTGCACCTTCGCTGCAGGAATCATTTCCTGAAATACTTTCGTACGCGCGCGTTCGAAGCCCAAATAGTGGCTATTTTTTGTATGCGGACAAGATCTCCCAGTTCGACAATATTACATGGGTTGATTCCTCGTTTTTCAGTATTTTCTCTTTCAGCCTGTTAAGAGGAAATCCCCACACTGCTTTATCTTCAATATATTCAGTAGTTTTAACCGAAAGAGCAGCCGGTATCATCTTCGGTGATGAAGATCCTGTCGGAAAAATGCTCAGGCTGAATAATGCCCGGCCATATATTGTTACAGGTATCGTTGAAAATCCTCCAACCAATACTTTCTTACAATTTGATGCCCTGCTTTCATTTAATACGCTTTATGAAGACAAAGAACTTTTTATGGGATGGGACGGAGGAAATCAATATTATAATTTTATTACCGTAACTCCGGAAATTGACTGGCATGCATTACAGGCCAAACTTGATCCATTTCTTTATGAAAAAATCAACAGGTATTATGAGCAGGCCGGTGTACAGGTAGGATTGAAATTTGAGCCTTTGAGAAGTTTTCATTTTCGTTATGGCCGGCTTGGATCAGGTATTTCTGTCAGCACTTCTATATATATTCTCTCAACTATTGCTTTATTGGTGTTATTGGTAGCCTGTTTTAATTTCACGAACCTGAGTACAGCCCGTGCATTAAACCGTGCCAGAGAAACCGGAATAAGGAAGGTTGCGGGAGCAACAAGAGGAAAACTAATTTTGCAGTTCCTTGCTGAAGCATTAATTATGAGTTTTATTGCTTTTGCTCTGGCTCTTATTATAACCGAACTGATACGCCCTGGTTATAATGCCCTGATTGGCATTGAATTAAGTCTCTATAAAAGCCCTTATCCCTGGTTTTTACCATCTTTGTTATTATTGGTTTTTATTACAGGAATTGCAGCAGGAGCATATCCTGCTTTCTTTCTGTCGTCTTTTCAACCAGTAAAAGTGCTGAAGGGAGGCCTGTATTCCGGTCAAAGAAAAGTAAAATTCTCAAAAATTCTCGTGGTGCTTCAGTTTATAATATCTGTTTTGCTCATCAATATAACTTTGGTCATTTTCCGTCAGATGGATTATATACGCAGTTATAATCCTGGTATGAACACTGAAAATGTTCTTGCCATTCATCTTAACAGCCATTCTGCACGCAACACTTCTGAGACTTTGCAACATGAAATACGTAACCTGGCAGGTGTGGTTTCGTGCGGGGCAGCATCGGAAATTCCGGGAGGAGGACTTACCAGTAACGGTTACTGTCCCGAAGGTTATAAGGATGTTGTGATGATTCATGTACTTGACATTGATGACGGATTTCTTGAAACTATGGGCATTGAGGTGTTAGAAGGACGAAATTTTGACAAAAACTCCCTTTCCGACAAAACATCTTACATAGTCAATGAAACTTTTGTTAAGCAGTTCAGTTATCTAAACCCATTAGGGATAAAAGTGAACAGAAATGGAAACCACCAGGTAATTGGCATTGTTAAGGACTTTCATTTTTCTACCCTGCACGAACCTGTTAAACCATTAATTATCACTAATGAACCCTGGCAGGGATTCAGCTATTTGCTTGTTCGGTTAAATCCGGCGAGAACCCAGCAGGCAATAACGGAGTTGGAAACACTCTGGAAACGTATGCTTCCGGGCGATCCATTTGTCATCCGGTCTGTAAGTGGTTACCTGGAAAGTTCTTATTCAAATGAAAATCATTTTGGTGAGATATTTACCTGGTTTTCAGCACTTGCTTTGCTGGTAGCATGTTTGGGTTTACTGGGATTATCATCTTTTTCCATTCAGCAACGAAAAAAAGAAATAGGTCTTCGTAAAATCATGGGTGCTTCACCAGGAAATATTATGGGAATGTTTGCACGCTCGTTCACATGTCTTGTTTTCGTTGCAAATATCATCGCATTGATCCCTGCCATATATATTATCCGGAAATATCTGAGCCTGTATAGTTACTGTATCAACATAAGCCACTGGATTTTTATTATAACGGCAGTGGTTTCATTGCTGCTTGCATGGGGAATTGTTGTTTGGCAATCGCTGCAGGTTTCAAATTCGAATCCTGTCGAAGCAGTGAAGTATGAATAGATCATAGAAACACCATTTCTTTACCAGAATCTTCAGCGGCTATTGTTATGATCCGGGCAAGGCATTTTATGCTGGTATTTCAACAAAATACATCTCAATTGCACCTTTGTTTTTTGCTTCAATTTTTCCACGTGGAGTACAGATAAATCGGTCTTTTATCTTATGGCAGGTAGTTTCCGAAATATTGATTTTTCCGGCTTCACCGCTGGATTCCATCCGGGAGGCAATGTTTACAGTATCTCCCCAGATATCATACTGGAATTTTCTTATTCCGACAATTCCTGCAATAACAGGTCCGGTATGTATACCAATACGGAGTTCAAAATAAGGTTTGTTTTCCGACTTTTTTTTCAGCATCAGATTTTCCATGAATTGTTGAATTTCAATAGCTGCCAGAACTACATCAACAGGATTGGTTTCGTTAGCTACCGGAAGCCCACCGGCACACATATATGCATCACCGATGGTTTTGATTTTCTCAACTCCGTATTTCGCAATAATTTGATCGAAAGCACTGAAACAATGATTAATTTCTTTGACAAGTTCCTGGGCCGGAAGTAGTTCAGCCATGCGTGTGAATCCCCTGAAATCAGTGAACATCACAGTAACCATGTCAAAATACCGCGCTTCAGATGTTCCGGTATTCTTTAGTTCTTCAGCAGTTTTGGCAGGCAGAATGTTAAGAAGCAGTTCTTCTGATCTGGCTTTCTCATCGTTGATTTGTTTGTTTTTTTTAGCCAGCTCATTCCTGGTTTTTTTAATATAACGGTAACGGTTGTACAAACCGATGGCAAGAAGCAAAATCAGTATTCCGGCAGCAACAACTGAGTTTTTAATTATTTTCTGGCGTTTCAGGCTCAGTTTCTGAATTTCCGCATCTTTAGTAAGCAATTGTATTTCCTGTTGCTTTCGCTCATTCTCAAATTCCTTGATCTTCTGAACCGCTTTATCCTTTTCAATAGTCATAACTGAGTCTTTGATTTCAAGAAATTTTTGATTGAAAACAAATGCATTCCTGTAATCACCCAAGGTTGCAAAAATTTTCGATTTCTCCTCGTAAATGTTCATCAGATAAGAGCGCACACCCAGCCGGTAAGCAATTGGTTCCGACTGATTATAAAACATCATAGACTTCTCGGGTTGCCCCGACAGGTTGTAGATTTGTGCCATGCCATTCAGTGCGCTGATAATGCCAAGTTCATCTTGTATTTCAGTGGCAATTTGCAGTGATCGTTCGGAATATCGCAAGGCATCCTGATAATTCTTTAGTCCCATGTGTGCAAGTGCAAGGTTATGCAAGGCAATGGAATAATCATATAAGTTTTGAACCGTATCAATCAAACCCAGCGACTTATGAAAATATTCCAATGCCTTGTGATTTTGGTTTTTATTCTGGTAATGCAATCCGATATTTCCATAATTATAGGCAAGTTTTTTAAAATCATTTCTTCTTTCGTTGATGGCAGCAGCCTTCAGATAGTACTCAAGTTCAAGATCGTCCATTCTTAATTCTGCATAACGGGATCCAAGGTTATTGTAGATTTTAGCTAACTGAGCGCTGTCACTGTTGCGTTCAAAAATATCTTTTGCCTTCAATGTGTAATCAATTGATTCTTCAAGGCGGCCAAGCACTGCCATTGTGATACCATAATTATTGTATAATTCGCCCAGCAGATTTTCCAGTCCGTGTTTTTTTGCAACCTCAATTCCCCGGTCATACATCAGGAAAGAAGAATCATATTGCCCCCTTAGATCATATGAAATGCCTGCCATCATATAAAGACGTGCAATATGTGTTTCTTTTGCTTTGTTTCGCAGCAAAATCAACATATTTTCGATATGCGAGCCGGCCATTGAAGGATCGTTAAAAAGATCTTGGTGTATTTCTTCGATAGTCAATTGAATAAGCCGATCGTTCGAAGGATTTTGAATGAGCAAGTCAAACAGGCTGTCAAGTGGCAAAGGGTGATCCGAAGCCACAGAAAGTGAACAGTAAAAGCTTACAAACAAGGCCAATATGAAAGTTTTCAACATTATCTTAATCTTAATGAAAGACAATCGTATGAAAATGGATTCTAAGATGATCAGTCACGGGTCTTCCTTTTGTAAAGTGAACAAAGTATTTGATATTATGTTTATTACTCATGGTAATCATACCATTTGTGGTTCATATATGTTTTTTTCTACCAACCATTATCTCAAAAACATGACAATATTTAACGAAAGCGAGGCTCAATACAGAGCCAGAATAGCCAAGGAAAGAATGCAACGTGATATCAGCATGGCCGATGCTTCCACTTCACCTTTGACCGCTGATCAGTTGTCAAGGTTTAACGGTTTAAACTATTTTCCTGTTGACATGATATTCAAAATATCTGCTGAAATAACCAGAACCCCAAACCAGAAAGTAACGGTGAGTCTTACGAATGGTAAGCAACAGGTTTTTGAAAAATATGGCGAGGTATCTTTCTCAGTCAGAAACGTTGTCTACAGATTTGAGGTGCTTAAGAATCAAAATCTTCCTGAACTCACCAATCACCCGGATCAGTTATTTATTCCATTCACCGACGGCACCTCCGGGAAAGAGAGTTGTGAAAATGGAAGATTCATCAGTTTTGATGAACCTTCCACCGACGGACTGGTAGAACTTGACTTTAACAGTGCATTTTGTACTTATAATGCCTACAATCAAAAATATGTGAGCGTTACAGCAACACGTGCAAATTCAACCATGAATAATTTTGCTGTCGGCCAGAGAAGGTTCGAAGACAGGCTTTGAATCAGAATAGGGATATAGGAAGACATTCTATTAAAAGATGGTAAGCTGTATGCAATGGTTGATTTGCATTCGCAACCCTTACCAATGTGCCTGAAATGACTTAATTTATTAGCTTTTTTACACCGGAATATCTTCGGAAATCAGTTCTGTGCAAAGATTTTTCCTTTTTTTCATTTTGACTGTGATAAAAATTTCTTTGGTGCGTATGTGGATCTGATTTTTTTAGCGTACTTTTATGGCTTTAATTCATTTAATAATAAAGCCATGCAAGAATGGTGGGAAACACTCACAAGTTTTGAAAAGGTATTCTGGTATATTGCTATTCCTTTTTCAGTGATACTACTGATACAAATTATTTTGACCTTTATTGGTATTGGTGGTGGTTCTGCAGATGTTGGTCACGATGTAATTGACGACCCCGGTGTTGATGTTCATTCTGATCATACACATTTGTCCGAGGGGCACTACGGATTTTCATTTTTTACCCTTCGGAATTTTATAGCTTTTTTTACAGTCTTTGGCTGGGCAGGTATCGTTGGCATAAAAACCGGTTTTTCTCCGGCCTGGGTGATTGGCTTCGGTATGTTATGCGGGTTGGTGATCATGGTAATTATTTCAACGCTGTTTTATTTTATCAGCCGTATGACCGATAGTGGCAATATTGACCTGCATAATGCGATCAATCAGATCGGCAGCGTTTATCTTCCTATCAAAGCCAAAGCAGGGAATGTTGGTAAAATTCAGGTAAACGTTCAGGATTCAAATCGCGAGTTACAAGCCATTACCAACGGTGGGGCAGACCTTCCCACGGGGACAGTAGTGAGGGTAACCGGCATCGTAAGCGGAAATATACTAGTGGTCGAAAGAGTCAATAAATAAATCTATGTCTAATTTTAAACCTCATCATTATGCCCGAATTAGTGCTTGTAGTCGTTATTCTTGTCATCATTTTTATCACTATCCTGGCTCTTTTTTCCAGGTATAAAAGGTGTCCTTCCGACAAGATACTTGTGATTTATGGTAAAACTGGTAAAACTGTATCCGGAGCCTCCCGATCGGCTAAAACCATACACGGTGGAGCAGCTTTTGTCTGGCCTGTTATCCAAAGCTATTCTTTTTTGGATCTAACCCCGATTTCTCTTGAAGTGAATCTTACTGCAGCGCTTTCACGTCAAAACATCAGAATTGATGTTCCATCAAGATTTACTGTGGGAATTTCAACAGAGCCAGGAATTATGACCAATGCTGCCGAACGTTTGCTGGGTTTACCTCTAACTCACATACAGGAACTTGCCAAAGATATTATTTTCGGACAATTAAGGCTGGTAGTAGCCACCATGGATATCGAAGAAATTAATACTGACCGCGATAAGTTTCTGGCCAACGTTTCGCAGAATGTGGAAGCTGAACTGCAAAAAATTGGTTTAAAACTGATCAACGTAAATGTTACCGATATCAGGGATGAGTCGGAATATATAGAAGCCCTGGGAAAAGAAGCGGCTGCAAAGGCCATCAACGATGCAAAAAAGACCGTAGCTGAAAAAAACAGGGATGGTTCGGTAGGCGAAGCCATTGCCAAACAGGATGAACGCATCAAAGTAGCCGATGCCAATGCCAAAGCAGTTGAAGGGGAGAACCTGGCAAAAATTTCAATTGCTCAGTCAAATGCATTGCGACGTGAAAAGGAAGCAGAAGCCGAGCGACTTGCTGTTGCTGCTGAGAAAGTACAGGTTGCCAAAGCGCTTGCTGAAGCGTATGAAGCAGAAAAATCTGCTGAAGATGTAAGGGCTTCAAGGGAAAAATCCACAAAAACAGCCGATATTGTCGTTCCGGCTGAAATTGATAAGATGAAGGTGGAAATTGAAGCTGAAGCACGGGCTGAGCAGATCAGGCGGGTGGCTAAAGGTGAAGCAGATGCACTGCTGATGAAGAAACAGGCAGAAGGCAGAGGCATCTATGAAGTGTTGACCAAGCAAGCAGAAGGTTTTAATAAACTTGTTGAAGCTGCAAAGCACAATTCTCGCGATGCCGTCTTACTTATGATTGCTGATAAACTACCTGAAATTATCAAGACCCAGGTGGAAGCCATTAAAAATTTGAAAATTGACAAGATCACAGTATGGGATTCACAGTCTTCGGAGGGGAAAACCCCGACAACAGCAAATTTTTTAGCAGGTATGTTAAAATCCATTCCCCCACTCGATGATCTTTTCAGGCAAGCCGGCATGGAACTTCCGGATTATCTGAAGGGCAAACCGGATTCCATGGAGGTAAAATCTGAGGAAGAAAAGGAAAAGAAGATGGAGTAGCTCATTAAGTACAAAATAATCGAGTTCAGATGGATTATTTTGAGGAATTGATGATCCTGTCAGCGAACTTAATAAATTTGTTCTTTTCAAATAGCAGAATCAACGTAATTCTGAGCTTTATTCAGGGACGAATTAAAGTGTTTTTGTAATGACTTCAACGGCCATGCTTATACAAAACGCAGATAGCAGAAACCGAAAGCCGAATCTGTTTTTCGTGATCAGAAAAATGAATTTCTATTCCCTGATAATAGTCGTTTGTGTGTTTTATTATTGCAGTTGCAGGATGGAGCAAACAAATAATGCAACTGATTCTGGTATAGATTTAGGTGATTCAGTTTCGAGAGTCGCTTTAGCTGATACAAACCATTCAATTTCAGAACTTCTCTACCTTCATGAAACCAGAGACATGCCTTGGTTTGAAAGTATCAGATTCTACACAGAGCTGAGCAAGACGCACTTTGATAATGAAGAATTTTACAGAGCAATTGAATATTGCTTGAGGGCGCTCAGGATTTCCGATCAATCCAGGCTGGCGCTTATAACATCTGAAGATTCCATTTTATGGAATCATCTTGCCGGAAAAGCAGAAGCACAGATTGGTGATATTTATTACAAAATTCAACAGCATAGGGTAGCTATAAATTATTACAACCAGGCTATTCAACATTTCACTCTGATCAATGATACAGCGTCTTTACTACCTTCAATGAACAGCCTGGCAATTACTTATTATTACCATGGAGATGACAGTGCAGCAATAAAACATTTTAATGATCTCATTCACATTGCTTCTCTCCATAACGATAGTTGTGCAATAGCTAACGCGTACAATAACCTTGGACTTATTGAACACGATAATGCAAACTTTCAAAAAGCCTATGAGTATTTTACCAATGCCGGTGTGCTTTATCATAAATGCGGAAACATCAGGAAAAAGGCCACTACGCTCTTCAATATTGGTCTGCTGCAAGGTCCCCTGGGTTGTTATGACAGCACAGTTGTTTATTATCAGAAGGCAATATCACTGCTCGAGGGAATTAATGATTTGTCAGGTGTAATAAGGGTTCAGATAGCACTGGCGCAGTTTTACTTTACGAAGAAAGAATTTGATTATTCAGAGAGATTTTTGACCGAGGCACTTAAAAATGCAAATATTATCAACGCCAGGAACTTTATCATCGAGATTTATGGATGCCTTGCCAGGGTGAAGGAAGAAAGCAGACAATATGAAGAAGCCTACAACTTCCTTAAGTTACATAAAGTTTTACATGACAGTATTTTTCAGCAAAATATTGAAAAGATCGTCATCCTTCAGAAACAATATGAAGATGAAAAAAGCAAAAAGGAAATTGAAATACTAAGTAAAAACAATGAAATCAAGGATTTACAGATACAGAAACAACGAACCAGGCTGCTTTATCTTTTCCAGTTGGCGATTATTTCTACCATAGCCCTGATAGTGTTGATTGGCAGATATCGCTTTAAAATGCGTACCAACAAGGAATTAAGTCTTCAGAAAGAACAACTGGAAGCAGCAAATGCAACAAAAAACAAGTTTTTTTCGATCATTGCCCACGATCTGAAGAATACTGTGTATGCAACCCAAAGCATGGCTGATGTTTTGTACAATGATTTTAATAAATTATCGAAGGTTCAATATGAGAAAATCATTGGAAGTATTTATCATTCAAGTATTCACACCACGCAGTTGATGGAAAACCTGCTGCTTTGGGCGATGTCACAAACAGGAAAAATCAAACTTGTTCCTCAAAAATGCATGTTAGTAGAACTCATTGATAATGAGATTTTTATTGCATCAGAAGAAATCAAAAAAAAGAAAATTCACATTCAAAAAAACATTCCGGAAGGATTAAATGTATTTGCTGACATCAATATCACGGCATTTATCATCCGGAATTTGTTGTCAAATGCAATTAAGTTTACAGCCGAGTTTGGACAGGTATCATTTACCATAAGCAACAAGAAGGATGTGGTTTCAATTGCGGTTGAAGATACCGGTATAGGTATTTTACCAGAAGATCTTCCAAAACTCTTTCGTATGGATGTCAATACCTCAATCATACAATCTTCCGGAAACAAAGGTACCGGCCTTGGACTGATACTTTGCAGGGACTTTATTGTAAAAAGTGGAGGTAATATCTGGGCTGAAAGCACAGCAGGTAAAGGAAGTATTTTTACCTTTACGCTCAAAAAATGGATTGATTAGAAATGAAAAAGATAATCATCGTTGATGATCATGGAATTGTAAGAGATGGTATCGCTTCCGTATTGATAACCTGTGAGGATGTTGAGGTGATTGGGGAAGCATGCGATTCTGAATCACTTTTTAAGTTATTGACGCAATCGGTTCCCGATATCATTCTGCTCGATATAACTTTACCTGGACTTTCAGGCATAGAAATAACAAGGATTGTGAAAAAGGAATATCCCCGCATCAAGGTGCTGATCCTTTCGGCCGATGGAAACAGAAAGAACATTTTCGATGCCATTGAAGCCAATGCTGATGGATTCGTATTGAAAAACTCAGGAAAGGAAACGTTATATCAGGCAATTAAATCCCTTGGCCAGGGAGAAAGGTTTTTTGAACATGCTGTATCGCAAACTGTTATTAACAGGCTTATAACCAAAAAATATGAGATATCAAACCTCAGGGATGATCTTACAGAAAGAGAGATTGAGATTATAAGGTCACTATGTCGCGGATTATCTCATAAGCAAATTGCCGAAAACACAATGATCAGCAAAAGAACTGTTGATACACATGTTGGTAATATAATGCGGAAATTAAACCTTCATACAAAGGCAGAACTCATCAGATACGCCATCCGTCACGGCATCTACCAAACCTGAGCAGTTTTTATACGTAGGTATATATACCTAGTAGATCGCGCAAAAAATAGGTATTTTTACTTATTGACTACGATATTTCGCATAGGTAATTTTGCCGAAAATATTTCTATTTGCTTCATTTAACACTTACTATTATGACTTACGGGCAAAAAGTCAAATTCTGTTTATTTTGTGCTGGTTTGCTGGCATGCTTTCAGGTGTTTTCACAAACCGGGCCTGGTGGAGTAGGGATAAAATCCGGACAAACAACGCTGATTTTGTGGCTTGATGCTGCTGAAGGGGTTAGTTTCGGCGCTGATAATAAGGTAACCTCCTGGAACGATCTTTCGGGGTATGACAACCATGCTCTCGGGATTGCCCCTAATAACCAGCCTGTCCTGCAATCTGGTGCCATTTATGGCCTTCCTTCCGTCAAGTTTGATGGCATGAACGACCGGCTCCGTATCCCGGGTCGCGCTTCCCTTCAACCAAACAACATCACCATTCTGGCAGTTGTGAAACGCACCGGTACAACAGGGTGGGGAGATATTATTTCAAGACCATATTCCACATCATGGAATAGTCCATATACTTCTTATACGCTTTGTGCCTGCAATGCACACCATATGGGGTACGATGGTAATTACCCTTTTTCACAGGTCGCTATTGGAAATGGTGTACAAGTAGTTAACTGGAATCCTCCTCATGGGATTATTCCCAACAATCAGACATACATACATGCACTTGCCTACAATTACCATGGTCATGGAATGGGCTCATTCTTAAATAATGGTATCCGAGGGGATGATGATATTGCCATTATCCCAGCCATTGGTAATCTTGATTACAATGGAAACACACTCGACGTTTCCATCGGCGCACGAAGCGAATATGTTTTAAATCCTGAGGGCGATCATTATCTCAAAGGTGATATAGCTGAGATCATCATGTATAATTACGACCTGAGCGAAGTGGAACATATAATCGTGGTAAACTATCTTGCCACAAAATACAATATTTCAATTGGCTGGGATCAGTACAACGAAGTTTCCGGCTTCACTACAAATCCGATAGGTCTGGGAAGAGAAGACAAACAGGAAGAGCAGCACCAGAATTCCTCGGGCGGTAATCTTACATTAAGTTGCACTAACTTCAACCAAAACACCAGCTATATTTTTGCTGCCCATAACAACGGGAAATTAAAGGGTCAGCCCATTAGCCAGCCATCAGGATATGATAACCGTTTGGAGCGTGTGTGGTATATGCAGTCGAAAGGAACAAAACCTGAAACCATCACTTTATCATTCACATTTCCAGTTAATCCGTCAAGCAATCATTTACATTACGGACTACTGTATTCTTTTAATCAGGATTTTGGTAATCCAATACAGGTAAAGTCTGCCAGTTCGGTGAATGTTGCTCAAAAAACCATCACCTTTAATGTTCCGGGTACGAATTTTCCAGACGGTTTTTACACACTTGCGACAAAAGTAAACCACTGGTATGGGGAAAATACCAACTGGGATGATATTATCAACTGGGATGGCCATTTGCCCACATCTTTAATAGATGTGATAATTACCGGTTCATGTAATAATTATCCCTTTTTGACAAAAAATGCAGTATGCCGGTCAATGGAAATTCAGCAGGGAGGAGTGCTTAATATCGGTAATTATACGCTGGATATGTACGGAAATTTCATTGCCAGTGGAAATGATCTTATTTCGGGAACAACCGGAACCTTATGTTTTAAAGGAACAACCACAAGCAATATTTGGGCAGGTTCCTTAGTCTTCAGAAATTTAATTTCGGAAAAAGCAGGAGGAGGAAGTCTTTATACATTTACCCCGGTTAGTATTGCGGGGAACTTTTCAATTGTCAGTGGAATGTATTGGGCGCAACAGGATCCTCAACTGACACTTGGAGGTAATCTTACCATAGCTGAAATTGCTACAACAATAACACCTGGACTAGAGATAACCTGCGATGGTGATGGAATTCAACTACTGGCAACCAATAATTTCTCAATTTCAAAGCTTATCATTAATAATATTTTCTCTCAGGTTGATATTAGTAATTCCAATATTGATGTAACCAGTATAGAGATTCAAAGCGGAAAGCTTAAAGCGGGTGGAAACAGTTTGCAAAATATCACTTTATCGGCATCAGGAACACTCGAATTAACGGGTACGGTTTATATAAGAAGAAATATTGAGAATAACGGGGGAACTCTTATTCACCATGAAATGAAAACAGTTTTCAACCATAATCTGAATCAATCACTTAAGTCAGGTGACTGGGTATTTTTTGATGTTGATATCAGTAAATCAGGTGGCAGCTTACAACTCTTTGATCAAATGAGCCTGGAAGGTAATCTGACAGTTACTTCAGGAGGGTTTAGTCACAACAATCAAAAAATTCTGTTTATAGGAGCATTAAATCAACAATTAAGCACTAATGGAATGGATCTGTATAATATAGAAATAGCAAAGACTACCGGTTATCTGGAAATGACGGATGATGTGCTGATTACCAATGATCTGACTGTAACATCTGGTGCATTACATACTGGGTTGCATCAGCTTACGGTCAATGGAAGCATCAGCAATTTGGCAGGCGCCGGAGGATTAGTGATAAACAGTGATGAAAATGGTTCAGGGTCTCTGATACATTTCACTGCTAATGTTCCGGCAACAATAAACAGATATATTCAATCGGCAGACTGGCAGGATGGCTCTGACGGGTGGCACCTACTGGCTACACCGGTTGAGGATCAGGGCATTACAGGAGACTGGATTCCATCGGGACATCAAAACGACTATGACTTTTATGCATGGGACGAAAACATCGGTCTGTGGCGTAATCAAAAAGTTCCTGAAAATAATATTCTTAGATTTATACGTGGAAAGGGCTATCTGGTAGCCTACCAGCAAACTGGTATTAAATCATTTATAGATAAACTAAATACGGGATCCGTAAGTACGATCCTAAGTAATAGTAGCCTGGGAGATTATGCAGGTTGGAATCTTCTTGGTAATCCTTATCCATCAGCAATTGACTGGTATTTGGTAAACAAAGAATTATTCGAAGATGATTTTGCCTATATATATAATAGCGCCAAAGATGGCGGGGCAGGTTATGAAGCTATTGACGGAGGAATCGAAAATGCCTATATTCCATCAAACCAGGGCTTTTTTGTTCTTGCTAATCCGGAAGCTCATAATGAAGAATTCTTTTTTTCGAATGATCATAGAGTCCATGGCGGTGAATTCATGAAAAGCACTTCTGATGCAGATTTCTTGAAATTGCGAATTGCGCATGGACAATATTATGATGAAACTTTAATCAGGCGTAAAAATAGCAGTTCGCAAAACAGAGACCGCTCTGACGCTATAAAACTATTCAGTTATAATACTGATATTCCACAGATTTATACTGTCACCGATGATTTATTTAACCTGGCAATTAATTCTATCCCAACAATAACAGAGTCATTGATTATACCGGTTGCCATAAAAGTCTATACAAATAGCTTAATGACAATCACTTTAACAGGTATATCCGGAGCATTTCACGACCAGGGCATATTAATTCATGATTCAACCGCAAATATTTATCATAATCTCGCACAAATCTCTGATTATCATTTCATGGCAAATATCAATGATGATAAACGCTTTTATTTGAAGTTCAATCCGCTGGGTGTTTCCGAATTATCGAAAATTAATCAAATACAAGCTTTTATAAGTAATAATATGCTTCAAATCCTGAATCTTGACAGTACTATTGAAAGTGTTGAAATATTAAATTTGCAAGGGCAAACAATGTTTAGCAGCAAAATTGAAAATGAGTCTTTAAATATTCCATTTATGTTTTCATCAGGAGTTTATTTATTGCGGTTACGAACGAATGAATCAATTTTTACAAAGAAGATTATTAAACCGATCTGATCAGATATAGCCCAATTAGAGTCAATAATGATTGAAAAATGTCAATCCAGACTTAAGGAATGATCATAAAGTGTAGATTGTCAATATTATTGGTAGGAGAGATTAGTTATTATTATCCATTTCTTAGCCAGATTGTGTGAATTTGCAAAAGTGAAGAAGAAACTTACTGCTCTTTTATTCCTGTCGCTCGACAGCATGATGTTTCAGCATAAGAGATATTTTCCGAATCAGAACTAAAAGAAGCTGGGCTGAGATATTCCTTCACTTATTTAACCCGACTTGTGCTATTTCAGCGAAAAAATCGTCAAAATAGCCTTAGAATTGGCAATTTTCAAGCACTTTAAAATCATAATACGCTGATTATCAGCACATATATTTTTGATAATCACTCCGTAGTCCCAGAAAAATGAGCTGATTCTTGTTTGGCAACATTATATTCTTTACTTTTGCCGCATGTTTCTAAAAGCTGCTGATAAAAAAGATAAAAACACCGGGAAAATCTACCGGTACTATAAACTTTGCGAAAGCTATCGTTTAGGCAATAGCATCCGCCACCATACACTACTCACTT
>CAYQRU010000003.1:0-83629 GCA_964419945.1 uncultured Bacteroidales bacterium
CTAAGGGTTTGGGGTTTTCTGCTCGTTGCGTGAGGGATTAATTTATTTGATTATTTGACAATTTGATTATTCAATATCAGTCCGCCGCAAGGCGGACCGAAAAAATTTTTGATTTTGGCACTTTACAGCGATTTACCTGTTTACCCTGTTAAGTGACTTCGTTAAGCCATAAAGACATTAAAAAGTGCTGGATTCCGGCCGGCTTTGAGGATGTTAAAGTAAACCGGAATGCACAATTAAAATGAAAACCATCGCCACATAGCAAAAACCTGATTGCTTTGCAGCGGTGGGTTTTTGTGGTTGGTTGGGGCGGGGTAGGCTTTCGGTGGGGTGGTCGGCCTGTCGTGGGGCAGGCTTTAAAGTCCTTAAAGGCCTTAAGGCCTGCGCGACAAATATAACCCGCTGAGCAGAGTTTGCTACATCTATGCGTTTATATAATTGCAAATATTCCTGTTTTCCGGGCGGCAATACAATTACCACTCAGCGAAGGGAATTTAACAACTCAATGGCCTTACCGCTAAGCTTCCCTTCAAAGATCACAAGTGCATCATTTTCTGAAAACACATACATTCCGGAAGTTTCTGCGGGAGTTAGGTTTTTAGGGTTCACAATAATCAATTGATTTTGATCGAGAAACTTTTGCTGAAGATGCTGGTTCTCAAATTGAATATGAGCAATTACAATGGCAGAATCATCGAGGGTTGCAGGCAGTATCCAGGCTCTGAAACCGGATAATCCGGTAAACATGCGATCCCATTTCAGATATCCGTTCTGCAAGCCCAGCGTACCTGTAACCAGCCTGAGATTATTCATATGTGGCGCCAGTAAATCAGTATCAAAGACTGCGGGAAGTGCAAAATCAATGCTTTCAATGTTTTCCAGTATTTTTCCGGCTATGGCAAGGCATTTTTGCATTTCTTTTTCTGAACCCGTAGTGTTTGAAACCGAGAGATAATACACGCCTTTTGCAGCCATATAATGATAAGGCGTGAGGCAATCATGAGCATGAAGCACACCGGACTCCCTGCAACGAAACCTGAAAACACTGAAAATACCAAAGGCAGCCTCCGGAAACGTCATGCGGTAGATATCCGCTTTATAATCCGAGCCGTCGAGGATAATTTGATGGGTAATTAATTCCTCAAACCCATATTCAAGATATAAATCCGCACCGCCGTTTATATAACCCCACAGACCATCATGCCCAAATTGCCGTGTTGTTACCTTTGTGATCCCGGGCAGAGATTTCTCATAAAAAACAGGCATTTCCTGCGCATGCAACTGACAAAGAAGCGTTCCGAATATAATTACGAGCAAGTACCTCATAGATGGTGCTATCCCAGGTTTATTTTCATCAGTTCAATCTTTTCCGGATTGGCTTCGCCCAGACCCAGTTGTGCGGCGTATTCCATAAAAGCGCGTCCACGTGGAATATCTTCCTGTTGTATGCCTTCTTCCATGCGTTTTTGCAGCACAATCCCGTAGCCTATACGGTCAACAGCCACCGGGTCGGTTCCCAGAAGTAAGGTATTGTAATTGCAGATATATTGCGGATTTGCGCCCGGGCCACCCTGGTAGCAACCGCGGAGGCCATCAACAATATTGAGTACCACTTTATCGCGAACCGGTGGGAAACAACAAACCTCAGCGCTGGTTTCGCCCCACAGCTTTGCATGAAGCCGCCCCGTATTGGTGATCACACCATAGCCTATGTTCTTGAGGCATAAAGTAATGGAAGCACCGGCGTTTTTCAGGATCGGAATATTGATGATCTTATCCAGCTCCTGTGTACATATTTTTGTGAAGTATGAATATTTTCCGCCATTCACCATATAAGGCATGGTATAATCGTCGTACTCGCCTTCCACATCGGCAAAATAGTACCAGCCTTTGTCAATCATCTCCTCACTGTAGAGTTTGCCTTCCTTGTTGTAGTACGAACCATCCGAATCCTTTTTCTCTGTTCCTGTGATTGCAATTCCCGGGTATTCTTCCGGTGTGAACCCGGCCTCATGCAATTGGAATTCGCGGCGATCCCACAGCACGATGTTTTCTTTAGGAATGCCCGCATCGAGCAGTTGCTCAATGACACTGTGAACCACCTCATGGCTTGTGGATAATAATTTATCGCCGATGGGATTCAGTTTCAGACCAATTTTTTCGTGCGGTTGCACAAACATGCGCCAGGCTTCGGCCAGGGTGGCAGCGCCAGTGAGTTGCAACATGCCCTGTGCAAGCATCTGGTAGGCCGCTTCTTTTACAGGTTTGTCGTCAATCACCGATTTATCGTGGTTTACGTGCACCACCTTAGCGGGAAATTTCCCGGGCATAGAGCTTTCGGTACGGGGAAACTTCAACGCATCGGCAATGTTGGTTGCAGGTTTTTCTGCTTCCTGTGTTTGAGCCAAAACTGTTTTAAGTGGTGATGGAGCCATCATTGCTCCGAGGCTTCCGGCGGCTGCCAGTTTGAAGAAACTGCGGCGGTCAATTCCGCCAGGTTTGTTTTCTTTTTTCATGATTGTATTATTTTGACAGGTGTTTTATTTTTATTATCAATTATTTAACACATATCGCTCCCTCTTCCCGTCTCCCCGTCTCCCAATCTCCATCTCTCCATCTCTCCCAGTCTCCTTGTCCTTAACCCTCGTCCCCCGCCCCTCGTCCCTTGCCCCTTCTCCTTGTCTCCCCATCTCCGTGTATCCCCCTCTCCTTGTCTTTCCTTTAGTCCCACGCCCCACGTCCCCCGCCTGCTGCTATTCTTACGAAAACTCATGTATAATCTGCCTGTACGATGAAAACACATTGGCCCGTGAAACAAATCCCACATATTTGTCTCCATCAAGAACCGGAAGGTTATAATGCCCGCAATGCCGGAATTTTTCAGCTACATCTTCCATCGTTTCAGTGATATCCACCAGCACATCGGGCATGTAAATCAGCGATTTAACTGGTGTTAACTCATACAGTTCGGGTTTGAAAATGATGTCGCGGATATCATTCAGCCAAACCACACCGTAAAATACATTTTGAGCATCCACAACCGGGAATACATTGCGTTCTGACTTTTCAATTACTCTGATAAGTTCTCCGAGGTTGGCATCAAGGTGTATGGTGTTGAAGTTGGTTTCGATCAGTTTGCCTATACTGAGCATCGCCAGTGCCGACTTATCCTTGTCGTGCGTGACCAGTTCTCCTCTTTTAGCCAGGCGCTTGGTGTATATGGAATGGGGCTCGAAGATCATAATGACCAGATAAGAAATGGTGGCGGTAATGATCAGGGGGATAAAAAGTGCATATCCACCGCTTATTTCGGCAATCAGGAAGATGGCGGTAAGCGGGGCGTGCATTACTCCGGCCATAATCCCCGCCATGCCGGCCAGCGCAAAATTGCTCTCCGAAACATTGATAAAATCAATCCGGTTTATCAGTCGTCCAAAGAAATATCCGCTTACTCCGCCCATAAACAATGATGGAGCAAAAACACCGCCGATACCTCCGCTTCCGGTGGTTACTGCCATAGCTACGACTTTGAAGATCATGACCAATCCCAGAAATGCCAGAAAAAACCAATATTGATCCCTGAAGGAATAAAAAAGGCTGTTGTTAGCCAAATCAGTTCCCCTGCCGGCAAGAATTGTTTTTAGGCTATCATAACCTTCGCCGAAAAGCGGAGGAAAAAGAAAAATGAGAATGCCCAGCGACAACCCTCCAACAAGAAATTTTTTATAATCCTGTTTAATATCTGCAAACCATGATTCAATTCTACTGTTGGCTCGTGTGAAGTATAGCGAGACAAAACCCGTGAAAACACCCAGCAGAATAAACCATGGAATCTCTTGAAGGTTAAAAGGATTAACCACTTCATAGGCAAATTCTACAGCCTCGCCCATGAAAAAATAATCAAGTACAGCGGCTGTGACAGCAGCGATCAATAGTGGAATAAGTGCTGTCATGGTAAGGTCTAGCATCAGAATTTCGAGTGCAAAAACGACCCCGGCAATGGGTGCTTTAAAAATTCCCGCCACTGCACCGGCAGCACCGCATCCGATGAGTAAAACCAGATTATGCTGGTTCATTCTGAAATACCTGCCAATGTTTGATCCGATGGCTGATCCGGTCAGCACAATAGGAGCTTCCAATCCCACCGAGCCGCCAAAACCCACCGTCAGTGTACTGGCAATCAGCGAGGAATAGGAGTTGTGAGGCTTCAGCAAGCCCCTTCCCCTGGAAATACAGTACAAGATTTTGCTGATCCCGTGATCAATCTTATCCTTCACTATGTATTTAACAAATAAAACAGTGAGTATTATTCCTGCAATAGGAGCTGCAAGATAAAAAAGGTTCACACTGCTGACATCAAATTTTGAAGTGACAATATAATGTGTGTAATGCACGGTGTTTTTCAATGTTACGGCTGCAATGCCACTTAAAATACCGATGACAAAACTGAGAACCAGCAACCATTGCCGGTCGCTGAAACGTTCTTTACGCCAGGCGAGGATATAGGTTTTCAGTTTGTGCTTTTTCATGGGGCAAATGTACAAAATTGGGGGTGGTAGCCAAGTTTGGGGAAAGATTATCATCCCATTTGACTTTGAAGAATTGGATTTGCTGTAGGATTTTGCGGAGTTGGAGCGATTTGTGGAAGGTTAGCTTCGACTTGGTCAATAGGGGAATCAATATAAATCAACAATTGTTACATCAAACAATAGAATCCACACAACACATTTTAATAAGAATCCGCACCGTATCAGATAATAACATCAACACAAATAAAATGGCAAACCAGGAAGCAAATTGTGCAAAATGTGTTACGCTTTTTACAAAATTTGTTAGAGTATCCCAAACTTTTCTTTTCTTTGAACCCTTCTTGCTAATCTTTCGTATCTCTCATGAAAATCATCACCTATAACGTAAACGGTATCCGCTCGGCGATTTCAAAAGGTTTGCCGGAATGGCTGCAGGCCGCCAATCCTGATGTGCTTTGTATCCAGGAAACCAAAGCACAGCCCGAACAAATCCCCATTTTTGATTTCCAGGAACTGGGCTATCAGCCTTATTGGTTCCCGGCTCAGAAAAAAGGTTACAGCGGCGTAGGAATTCTCAGCAAAATAAAGCCTGATAAAGTTGTGGCTGGTATGAATATGCCGCTTTACGATAACGAAGGCCGTTTTCTGAGGGCTGATTTTGGTGATGTGAGTGTGGTAAGCGTGTATCATCCCTCCGGCTCCAGTGGCGACGAACGCCAGGCCTTTAAAATGTTTTGGCTGGATGATTTTTACAATTACGTGCATGAGCTTCGCAAAACCCGCCCCAAACTCATCATCTCAGGTGATTACAATATTTGCCACAAAGCCATTGACATTCACGATCCGGTGCGCAATGCCACCAGTTCGGGGTTTTTACCCGAAGAGCGCGAATGGATGAGTAAGTTCCTCGAAAGCGGTTTTATTGATTCTTTCAGGGTGTTCAACCAGGAACCGCATCAATACACCTGGTGGAGTTTCAGGGCTGGGGCAAGGGCTAAGAATTTAGGCTGGCGCATTGATTATCACATGGTAAGCAAAAACCTGCGTAATCATCTTACAGGCGCCAGAATCCTGCCCCAGGCCAAACATTCCGATCATTGTCCGGTGGTGCTTGATATCGAATTCTGATACAAGGTTTTACATCTTCATTTTGTGGTTTGACCGCGGTCTTCTTTCCCAAATCAATTACTGCTATTACCAGTTCGTTTGAATGCCTTAACTAAGACTTACACAGACCATACAATATCCGATCTGTTTTTCACTTCTGATTTCCAATTTATTTACTACCTTTATCCTCAAAATCCTGCGATAAACTTTTACAGGTACAATGACTGAAAAGAAGCTTCATACCAGGACTTACGGCATCAGGACCAATGTGATCCTGGGTTTTACCTTTGCCTTTGTGGCTGTTGTGGCAGCAGGATATTTCACTTACGAAAGCACTTCGAAACTGTTGAACAGTGTACTTGAACTATCAAAACCAGATCAGAAACTCCCCAAACTCAGGGAGGCATTTTCTGCCCTTACCGAGGCCGAAAACAATATGCGGATTTATGCCCTGATGAAGGATGAGGAATATTTTCAGAATTATCTGACCTATATTCTTAAGGCCGGAAAGAGTATTGACACATTGAAATTGCTTACAACAGGGCACGAAGAACAACATCGCAAGGTTAGACAGATCTCGGTGTTACTCAATACAAGGCTCAGGAATATGGATGAATTTATGGTGTTCAAACGAACTACCGATACAGTTAACTATTCAAAACGGGCTCTTGAAAAATTACGTGCAACACCTTATGATACTACCCGCACCCGGATCTACACTCAAACTTCGGTAACTGAGTCAATGATTGACACTCTGTTGATTGAAAAACCTGCGCAGCCCAAAAAAGAAGAGCAGTCAAAAAGCTTTTTTGCCAGGATCGCAGATCTCTTCTCCGGTAAAGAAGAAAAAAAGTCTGAGATCATAGAACCAATTGAACAGGTGTTGCGCGAAACGAAGATTGTACGCGATACCAGTATTCTGGTTCAAACCGATACTTTGCTTTTTAACAGAATTCAGAAAATTCTGAATGAACTGCGGGAAGAAGAAACCCAGGTTCAAACGAAATTATTTGAAAAAGAACTGGAGTTGCTCAAAAATAATTCAATGATCCTC
The DNA here is from genome assembly GCA_964419945.1 of uncultured Bacteroidales bacterium. Classification (GTDB taxonomy): domain Bacteria; phylum Bacteroidota; class Bacteroidia; order Bacteroidales; family JAAYJT01; genus JAAYJT01. The sequence goes on from CAYQRU010000003.1 coordinate 6,691, forward strand.
AGCCAGATCATTGATATAATTTCTGAATTGGAACAGGAAGAAATGATACTGGTATCACAGCAAACTGCCGAAGCCCGTGAAGTAGCCGGAAAATCAGTAATGATCATCAGTGCCGTGATGCTGACCAGTTTATTTATGATCCTGATATTCCTGTTCCTGATTCTCAGGGCTATTTCAAGGAGTAACTTTCTTCGTAACCAACTTATCATTGCCAAACAGAAAGCTGAGCAACTGGCCAGGGTTAAAGAGGAATTCCTTGCTACCATGAGCCATGAAATCAGAACTCCGTTGAATTCAATCGTTGGTTTTTCAGAGCAATTGAGCAAGACATCACTTGACAAGGAACAATCAGAGCAACTGGATGCTGTGAAATTATCGTCTGACCACCTTTTATCGCTGGTCAATGATATTCTGGATTTCAGCAAACTGGAGCAGGGAAAACTCAAACTCGAAAAAATTCCGTTTACTGTGGAAGATGTGATGGCTGAAACCTATAAAACTTTTAGGATCAGGGCAAAAGAAAAAGGAATTCGCTTTGGTTATCATATTGAGTTTGATAGTAACAAGACATTGATTGGTGATCCTCTTCGCCTGAAACAGGTTCTTTTTAATCTCGTTGGAAATGCTGTAAAATTTACCGAAAGGGGAAAGGTTTTTGTTATCTGCCGTAAAACAAGCAACACATTTATTCTTGAAAACCAGGTGAGGGTAAGATTTGAAGTGCATGATACAGGCATCGGCATACAAACTGAAAAACTTGAAACCATATTTGAAGGTTTTACACAGGCCGATTCATCGTTGAGCCGAAAATTCGGGGGCACCGGGTTGGGGCTTACCATTAGCAAACGCCTTGTCGAAATGCAGGACGGGCTTATTGGTGTAGCTTCTGAAGTTGGTAAAGGTTCTGTTTTCTACTTTGAGATTCCATTTACGCCTGGTGGGGCTGACGATTCGGCGCACTCATGGGAAGGAGGAGTCGTAGAATCTATGTTGCTGAAAGACAAATACATTCTGCTGGTTGATGACGACTCCTTCAACATTAAGCTTACGACCATGATCCTTGGACGCTGGGGAATAAAAGTTGACAGAGCTTCCAGCGGTGAACAGGCGTTGACAATGATAGTACGGAATGATTACGACCTGGTACTCACCGATATTCACATGCCCGACATGAGCGGTATTGAACTTACCCGTAAAATCCGTGCAATTGCTGACCTGAACAAGGCATCTATGCCCATTGTTGCCATTACGGCAAACATCATGAAAGATGATCTGGATCATTATATGAAATCAGGTATGGACGATTATATACTGAAACCTTACCGTGAAAGTGATTTGTTTGCCAAACTTGCTGACCAGCTTGGATTCGATAATATATCTACATCACAGGTTATTGTAGAAAAACCGAAAGAAGAAATATCAGGAAATCAGGAATTCGACCTCAGCGATGTGAAACGTTTTTCAGGAGGAAATACAAAAGCATTGGCTGTGATCCTGCAATCTTTTGTAACTGAAAACACCAAAAACATCGAAATCCTCGAAGCGGAATTAAAAAACAATGATTTTGAAGCAATTAAGTCCCTGGCGCATAAAATGCTTACTTCTTACGGGCATCTTGGCGTAAAAATAGTTACTGAAGATTTACGTAAACTTGAAAAAATCAATGGCAAACCCCATTATCGTGAAGTTCGCGATCTCATTGGTGCAATTCGTAAAAAGAGCGCGTCTGTTTTCCTGAAACTGCAGAAAAAAGCCAGGGAATATGAAGAAATGGCCGGTTAGCCTTCAATACCATACAAACGCATTTTGTTGTACAGGGTTTTGCGGTCGATATTCAGCATTTTGGCGGCTTTTGTTTTATTGTAAAATACTTTTTCGAGTGTCTTGAGAATCAGGTGCCTTTCATTGGCTTCTGATATTACCTTCAAGTTGGTGGTATTGAATGATGTAATATTTTTGTTTTCAACGATTTGCAACATTTCTGAAGGAAGCATCTCTGGCGTGATAGTGTTTCCCTGTGCAAGTAAAACTGCACGTTTGATTACGTTCCGGAGTTCGCGTATGTTGCCTGGCCATGAATAGTTCATAAATTTCTCCATCACAGCTTTGTCAATGGAGGTAATATTCTTTTCAAGTTCTTTGTTTGCTTTTCCCAAAAAATGATTAGCAAAAATCCCGATATCTTCTTTGCGGTCTTTCAGTGCCGGCATGTCAATTTTGAATTCATTGAGGCGATGGTACAGATCTTCACGGAAAGTTCCCTTTTTTACGGCTTTGTCCAGATCTTCGTTTGATGCCACAATTATTCTTACATCCACCATGATATCACGTGTGCCGCCAATGCGTCGTATTTTTTTTTCCTGGGTGGCCCTAAGCAACTTCAACTGGATCTCATAAGAGAGATTGCCGATTTCGTCCAAAAATAATGTGCCGCCGTTGGCAATCTGAAACTGTCCTTCCTTATCGCTGTGTGCATCGGTAAACGAGCCCTTCATATGCCCAAACAGTTCGCTGCCGGCAAGTTCTTTTGAGAGTGCACCGCAGTCCACAGCGACAAAAGGTTTGTTTTTTCTTTTACTTTTCAGATGAATGGTACGGGCGATGTATTCTTTGCCGGTCCCGCTTTCGCCATGAATGATCACTGACATGTCGGTGGGTGCCACCAGATTGGCATACTGCATAATTGTTTGCGCTCCGGCACTGGTACCTTCCACAAATTGAAAATCAGTAGATTTTATATAGAAACTTCGGTTAACTCCTCCATGCTGTTCATACATTTCGGCTTTTTTCTTCAGCGCATTGCGGATCGTTAGTAAAATCTCGTCGGGATTAACAGGCTTTGCCACGTATTCAAAAGCACCTAGTTTAATGGCGTTTACCGCTGTGCGAATATCAGCATAACGGGTCATGAGAATTACAGGCACATTGGGCTTCACCGACTTAAATTCCTTAAGCAGTTCTATACCATCTTTGTCCGGGAGGCGGTAGTCGGTAAGCACAATATCAAACTCAAAGTCACGGAATGCTTTTGATCCGCTTCCGGCACTAAAAACATCTTTTACCTCGAAATCATTTTGCGTGAGGTAAGTTTTCAGCATCATGCAGAAAGTAGGATCATCATCAACGATCAGAACACGGTACATTCAGTTGTTTTATATATTGTTTTTTCGGAGGCAAAAATTAGTTTTATGAAATAACGAACAGGCCAGTCTTGTTTTTCTTAACATGAACGGACATAATTTATTGCAGTCTGTTTTCACAAAAGTAAATAAATTTTTTATTTATGAACCTTACGGATAAATTCTTCCACTTCGGGTACTCCTCCCTGGTAGACAAGGTAGCCATTGTAAGGTTCACGCGGAGTGATATCATCGTTGATGGGTGTAAGCATAATTTTTTTTACTTCGTCCAGGTCGTTGGTTTGACCCAAAGCCCATCCCAGCTTGATGTAAGCAACTTCGGGCAGCATATTTTCGGCGGGCACCACGCCCTTGGCCATCATATCACGCCCTGTTTCATAAACAAACATGTGCACGTACCCCCATAAAGTCTGCACCGTCATATATATTGCAACATTTTTCCTGGAAGCTCTTTCGATAGCCGGGTAAAGGGGTTTGTTCACATGGCCAAGCCCGGTTCCTGCAATGATGATCCCTTTATAACCAGAGTCAACCAGCATGTCAATGATATCGGGCTGCATATTCGGGTAATAATAAACGATGGTAACCTTTTCTTCGAAGTAAGGAAGAATTTCTACGTTTCTGTCCTTTCTTCTCTGGTTATATTTGTTTTTCAATGGTTTAACACCTTTGCGTGTTATGGTTGCCAGTGGAATGTCGCCGAGTGTCCTGAAAGTTGAACGGTAGGAGGAATGCATTTTGCGGACTCTGGTTCCCCGGTGCAGAAATCCATATTCGTCAGAAGTAGGACCGAACATGCAAATCATTACTTCGGCAATATCGCCATGACCGGCTGCCGTTGTTGCGTGCATCAGGTTCAGGGCGGCATCTGAACTCGGGCGGTCGGAGGAACGTTGTGAGCCTACCAGGATGATCGGAACGGGTGGATTTTTAATCATGAATGTAAGCGCTGCAGCCGTGTGGTGAAGTGTATCGGTTCCATGTCCAATCACGATGCCGTCAACGCCGGATTCTATTTCTTTACCAATAGCTATGGCAAGTTTTTTATACTGATCGGGACCCATATTCTCACTGAACACAGAAAACAGCTTTTCGGTGGTCAGGTTACAGATGGAAGCGAGTTCAGGGACTGCGCCATAAAGTTCGCCTGGTGAAAAAGCCGGTATCACAGCGCCTGTTCGGTAGTCAAGCCTGGATGCAATGGTTCCCCCGGTACCAAACAATTTAACTTTTGGTAATTCAGGAGTATAAGGAAATTCCTTTTCCGGGATTTTGTAAACCGCTTTTTTGTAGCCGGTTTCGGTCATCTCAATGATATTATCTACATTGATGCCTACATTATAACCGGTTGGGATTTTAAGAACAATGTGATTGCTGTCGTCGTTCTCGGCACGGGGCAGAATGGTTCCTTTAAAAGCACCGCGGGTTGTATTTACCTGTACCTGACCCCACACCCTGACATGATATTTTTTAAGTGTTTCGAGTGCCCGGCCTTTATAGCCCTGAAAAAAATCTTCGCTCATTACAAAAGTATATGGTTATAGTTTGAATAGTTGTCGTTCGTTGTATGAAGCTACATAGTTGAATGTTCATAAAAACATGTCAATAGGTTGCAATTTTTATCACTGCTGTTCCGCTTCCGGTTTGTAACCGGCAAAAATACAAGCCGGCAGGTAAATCTACAGCATAAAAAATCACATGATGCGAGCCTGCTTCCTGCCACCCATTCTGCAAAACGGTTACTAAGCGGTTTGAATCATCAAAAATCTGTAACAACACATCCCCGGGGTTTGATAAAAAATATTTAATGGTTGTTTGATCCGAAAAAGGATTGGGATAGTTCTTAAATAGCCTCGAATTTACTGGTTGGTCCATGGCAGGGACATGCACATTTAGTCCCGTACCGTTTTCATGGATCAGCATACCCAGCGACACCCGGATCATTTCAGCAGCATAATATTTATTAGTGTTCAACACCAGGTCGTTTTCGGAGTGATAAAAAGGGCAAAAATCATTTTCATGCAGGAATATGGCACTATAGCCATAATGGTAAAAAGGCCAGCTATCAGTGTTTGCCGAAGTGTGAGTAAACTCCGCTGTGCTCAGGATGGTATGATTCTGTGCAATGTAATTTGCCAGGTTGGCAAGCCAGACTGCATTGGAATACTTAAAGAGTTTTATCATCCATTCTCCGGGTGGTTTGATGGTATAACTAATCATATCGTTATTGATCATCATCCTGATGTTCATGTTTTGCAAACAGGCATTGCTGGCATAATGCCAGCTTCCTTTTAATCCCACCTCCTCAGCAGCAAAAGAGATAAACCTGATGGTGGCTTCAGGTTGATAATTATATTGTTTCAGCACGCGCGCCACTTCCAGGGCTGCAGCAACACCACTTCCATTGTCGTCAGCGCCGGGTGCTGTGATGAATGGATTTCCCGGTTGCGAAATGATTGCATCGTGGTGCGCACCCATGATATAGATTTCATTAGGTCTTGCATACCCTGTCATTGTACTTACCACATTGTATTGCCATGTTTCATAAGCTACGCCCTGATAGGTATTATTCATCAGGAAAGAATCCAGTTGTGTATCGGTGTACCCGAATTCAATAAATTTATTCCGGATCCAGACAGCCACATCTTTTCGGTTTCCGGCAAGGCAAAAACGTGTACCCATGTTTTCCAGTTCCTGCATATAAAAGGCAATGCTGTCAGGATTTACTTTTTCAAGATAACAGGCAATTACGCTATCAAGGCTTGTATGGTTTTTATATTTATCCTGTGCATATAACCCCAATGCGAAGCATACAGAGAAAATAAAAAAGATGAAAAAACCTCTGATCATAATTGTAGCAGATTGATGGGTCTATCAGATATCTCAGCTATGAATTTGTTTTGCCAATTCGCTGAGAGGTATATTTCCCAGAGCAACCGGCCTGAGTTGTCCCATGATCCAGTTGTTTTCATCGTTTGGCTTAACCGGGGTGCGTATCTGGCTGAATTTTTTTCTAAGAAATGATATCCGGTCAAAAATATCTTCTTTATCAGTAGATTTAAAATGGATACTGGTGAGCACCGATTCAAATTCCATCTTGGGATATTGGTAAATGACCGGGATCATCTTTTTGGCAAGATCGAGTGCCAGCCTTTTTTCATTCAGGAACCGGAAAAGGCCAAAGATAATCCGGTAATTAAATGCTGACGAGGGTTTATAATGCCCTTCAACATATTTTAAAGTGTGTCCGAAAAAGGTTCCGCAAAACATGGGTGACACACCTAATTCATCCACAATGCGTTCAATAAGCGGGAAAAGATCTTTTTTGAAGATATAGGTATATGTGTCTTCCGGCACGTTCCATTTCTTCAATTTATGATACCTGTCAATCACATCTTCGGGCAGACGCTTTTTAATTTCTTCAATGAATTGGTCCTTTAGCGAAATGGGCGGCGAATCAGTATCAGGATACATACGGTCGGCGCCCGGAAGCACTCTTTCGAAGATGGTCGTTCCGTCTTCAAATGATTTGCGTGTTTCGTTAGGTACCCCCTGAAAAGCAAACAAACAGCGTTCCTCAACCGTCTCGAGAGCTGTAGGCATATCCTCTGCAGGCCCCCAGATAATCAACTGGGCATCATTTTCTTTTGATTGCAGTAATTGTCGGATTATCTGCATATTTTCCGCTTCAATCACAGGTTCAAACATTTCTGTGTGAGCCATGTTGGGTTTCTCAATACAGGCGATCACCTTCAGGCGTTCGCTTAACTCATCAGCAAAGATTTTTCCGGGCTGTGTAAAATGTGAAAGCAAACCCCCGAAACCCGGCAGGTTGATGGCAAATACGGGGAGTTTTTCGCGTTGTGCCACTGCCAGCGGTTCGTATCCAAACCTGATTTCTTTGCGCGAGATCTTTTTTGAAAACATCTTCCATTTCTGCCATTCCGGAAATAATTCGAGCAGCCTGGTGCGTATATTCAACAAAGCATACTGCCTGAAAGCCTCATTATGAGTAAGTTCCGGAATCCATTTGGTGTGTGCTACGCCTTTGATTTCAACCCTCGTACCTCCCCGGCAGCTAACATTTACATCCTGCCTGGCAGCACCCATCCCGGTACGTACCTTACCGGTGCTGCGGTTCAGGAAACGAATATAATTACAGGCTTCCATAACCTCATCGGGATTGACCATATCAGGATACGTTACCGTTTCAATAAGCGGCATGCCCAGCCGGTCGGTTCTAAACACCCTGACGTGCCCAATGTCAGAAACTTCGCGGCAGCTATCTTCTTCAAGACTTAATTGTATGAGTCTTACCTTTTTGTTTTTTAGTGGGATTTCACCCTCTACCCCTATGATCGCTGTGCGCTGGAATCCGGTTGGAATACTTCCATCGAGGTATTGTTTTCGTGTGATGTGCACTTCGCCAACGATATTCAGACGGCACAACAAGGAAATTTCAATAGCCTGTTCCAACGCCTCCCGGTTAATCTGGAATGGCGGAGTATCGTCAATCTCGTAAGTACAGGCAGTCGGACTTTTGATCCGGTAGATAATGGTCTTCCTGGTTTTGAACTCCATGAGCGCAGTTCCGTCGTATTCGCCCAGTTCACTGAGCGTTGGCCGCATATGGCGGATGATTTCGGCATCGTAATCGTCGGGCGACTGATAAATTCCTGCCGGGCAGCGGCAAAATAGTTTTTGTCCGGTATTCAATTGCTGATGTACTTCAAGCCCCGACATAAATCCAATACGATCGTAATCGTTTTGAGTAGCTTCAGAGCGGGAAACATAACCTATGGCCTTCCTGGTATTAAGGTAGTTTGACTTTGGATCGAAAGTTACTGTCATACAGTAAAGTGTGAGAGTGTTTTTATGAGGCTTCAAAATTAGGTATAATCCATTTACCCGAAAGAAACAAAACCGCTAAAATTTGAGTGGCTTTGAGTATTTTTGCTGCCAATGAGAAAATCACTAATCTTAAGCTTTTTATTTACCGGCTTCCTGTTTCTTTTTGCTAAGAGCCTAATTCTTCAGGATAAAAAACAGCCGCCGGCCAGAATAAAAATCATTCAAGCGGATGAACTACGTTTTGAACGCAGATCCGGTAAAGATATCAGAAGACTGATAGGGAATGTGGTGCTTGAGCATGAAGAGATTATCATGTATTGCGACAGCGCCAATATGATTGAAACAGAAAACAGTTTTGAAGCATTCAGTAATGTAAAGATCAATTCAGGTGATACCTTGTTCTTATACGGCGATTACCTGAAGTATAACGGCAACACACGCCTGGCTGAAGTGTATAACAACGTCCGGCTGATTGATGGAAAGACATCCCTTACCACCCAGCAACTGAATTATAATCGCAATACCGGTATTGCTTATTACGAGCGTTCAGGGAAAATTATTGACGAAGAAAATGAACTTACCAGCCTGGGTGGGTACTATACGACTGCAGAAAAACGTGCTCATTTCCGGAAAAACGTTGTTTTAGTCAACCCTGAATATACTATGCGTTCCGACACATTGGTTTATCACACCGAAACCTCAATATCCCACTTTTATGGTCCTACCACCATTGAAGCCGATGAAACATTCATCTATTGCGAGAACGGCTGGTATGATACCCGGAACAACAAAGCTCAGTTCAGCAATAATGCCAGGATTATCAATGGTGAGCACGATATCCGCGGTGACAACCTTTTTTACAACCGCAACGAGGAAGAAGCGAAAGCATTTGACAACGTTGTAATTGTTGACACTGTACAACATGTCACCCTGAAAGGTAACTATGCTGAATACTATAAAGATTCAGGATATACCTTTATTACCAGAACCCCTTTAGCCATTTTTGCTGAAAATAATGATTCTCTGTACCTGCATGCTGATACCATAAACGCCACATTTAACGAAACTCAGGAAATTGAACAGGTAAAGGCTTACAACAATGTGAAATTTTTCAGAACCGACCTTCAGGGTATGTGCGATTCACTGATCTACAGAATGAATGATTCACTTATCATTATGTATCATGCACCTGTGCTGTGGACAGGAGAGAATCAACTCTCAGCCGACTCTGTGTATGTGAAATTAAACGGTGAAACCATTGAAAACCTTACTCTCTTTCAATCAGCTTTTATTGTGAACCGCAGCGACAGCCTTCAATACAATCAGGTAAAAGGACGTATTATGACAGGGTATTTTTCAGAAGGTAACCTTGACCACATTATCGTTTCCGGAAATGCGCAGACCATCTACTATGTAAAGGAAGAAGACGGAACGCTTATAGGGGTGAACAAAGCTGTTGGCAGCCACATGCGTATCGAAGTGAAAGAAAACAGGATCGAAAGAATCTTTTACTTTGAAAAACCCGATGGAGCCATGTATCCTGAAGCAGACCTCACGGAGTCTGATAGAATCTTGCAGGGATTTAACTGGTCAGAGAGTAAAAGACCGTCAGCATGGACTGATATTTTCAGTAAATAACTGCTATTGGACCGGAGGTGAATACGGTTTTTTTGCTGCCCGGTTTCCGAAAATCGAAAAATGAACGTAACGGCCTGGATTTAACTTCATATCCTCCAGCAGATCAGACAATTCCCTGGATGCTGTTTCCAAGGACCCGTATAGTCCATCATCATTGATCAATAAGCCAAGACTACCTTCACCATCATCAATTTTTCCGAGAATCTGATTTAGATGATTCATGGTTTGCTCGATATGGCTAAAGGTTTCCCGTATGTTTGAAGCAGCAAGAGAATCGCTGATGGCCTTTACATTTCTAAGTGTACCTGCTATTTCTCTGTTGCTGTTTCTGAGGTTGGTAGTGATGGACTCTATATTTTCGATGATGACGGCCAGCCTGCGCCTCTCGGTTTGTATGAGTGTATCAATGGTAAAACTTGCATGTTCAAGGCTGCGTATGGTCAGCTTAATACTTTCAAAACTTTGTGCAAGGTTGGCGCGGGCGTCTTCATTAAAAATGGCCTGTATGGCTGTAACCAAGGTATCAATTGACGAAAGTAATTCTTCGGCCTTCATTTTAATGGGTTGTACCTGACGGTTAACTTCTTCCTGCAGGCTTGCCTGTACGTCTGATCGGAGTGTGTCGTTTGATTCAACTATGATAAATGAATCCCCAAGCATAAGGTCAATAGCCTTAGATCCCATGAGATCGGCACTGAAAATTCTTGCCACAGAATTAACAGGAATAGGAACATCGCGACTGACCATCATTTTTACGATGATGCGTGTTGATCCTTTTCCCTCGAAATACACTTCGCTGACCTGACCAATCTTCAATCCGTTCACATACACAGGATTGGCGCTGGTCAATCCGCCAATTTCGTTGTAAACAGCATACAGAATATTTTTTTTTGTGAAATAATTTTTTCCTTTCAGGTAATTGAAACCCCAGATAAAAGCTGTGAGTGCAAGAACGAACAATGCAGCAATTTTAATTTCTCGTCTTACTTTCATGGGTTTTTAATTGAAGAATGTGCAAATGTAATAAATGAATAACAAACCGGATGTTAATCTCAAGAAACTATTTGGAACAGAATTGAATAATAAGAACAAAGAAACCGGGAAAATATAAGTCAACTGGCCGGTTTTGGGGCGAAGCTTTTGAATATAAATTGTTGTGTATGTGATTTTTATATAAAAGAACCGATTTTCGCACAAGAATTGATCTTTAAGTTTCTGAAATGTATCCGATTTTTCTTATTCATGTCACTCAGTTTAATTGCTTTCTTAGTTGAAGAATTTCAACGGCTTTATCTATTGCTATACGTTCTTCATTCAGAAAAGCCACCACAAAAGAATCCTTAAATCCTTTTTTCATCATTGTTTCTCTGTGTTTTATGGCTGCTTCAAACGTTGTTTCGTTGCCCGAAGTGTATTTGTACAATCCCTGGTGAAAGTATTTCTTCACCTGGCTTAACGATTTGAAACTGACATCATCCAATGGGATATCTTCATTCGATGCAGCGAATTGCACCCTGAATGAAATGCTGCCACCTGGTTTGGTTTCTGCCGGTTTTTCTTCGGCAACAGAACTGTTAACCTGCGCAAGCTGCTGTACATAACCAGCTTTTTCGACATTTTCCCTGTACTCTTTGAAAGCCCTGTAAATAGCTGATGCAATGAAAACCTGTCCTTGTTCTGAAGCAAGGTATTCTTCTTCTCTTGCATTGCTCAGGAAGCCAGTTTCAACCAACACACCTGGCATAGCAATCTTATACAATACCAGGAAGCCGGCTTGCTTCACACCGCGGTCGTGCCGTTTTGCGCGTTCGCGAAGCTGATCCTGAACCAGTTTCGAAAAGCCGAGACTCTGCTCAAGATATGCATTCTGATACAAAGTGAACACCACATGGGCCTCGGGTGAATTTGGATCAAAACCCTCATACACAAGCTGGTAGTCATCTTCGAGTAGGATGGCTGCGTTTTCCTTTTTTGCAACTTCCAGATTTTCATCGCTTTTATGCAATCCCATGACAAAAGTTTCAGCACCATAAGCTGTTGTATTGCGACTTGCATTACAATGTATGGAAATAAACAAATCGGCATTGCTTTCGTTGGCTATCTGTGCACGCCGGAAAAGTTCGACAAAAACATCTGTTTTTCTGGTATAGATCACTTCCACTTCTTTATGATTCTCTTCGATGTATCTTCCAACTTTCAGGGCAATAGCCAGCACCACATCTTTTTCCCTGACCTTTTTTCCAACAGCACCAGGGTCCTTGCCTCCATGCCCGGCATCAATCACCACTTTCCTGATTGAATAATGATGACGTTGTGCCGAAACTTCAGAAAAAGAAAGTAACAATATCAAAATACCAAAAAATAAAACTGTTCGTTTCACCGGAGTTGTGGAATTTATTTAGTTTTGAAACGTCAAAATGGGGATCGCTGTTGTTCGTTTGAATGGTACAAATTTAATTTTTTTCGTGTTTCCGGAAGCATGCTTTGCCCGGTATTTCATTGAACAAAGCTCATTTTGACAGGTAATTCTGGATTAAACCATTCATTGTCAGCAAGTAGGTGATACCAAAGTGAAAAACCCCCATCTCTTTCCTGATTTCTACAGCACTTGTCATCATCGGCAATTCTGTAGATCACTTGCTGGAATAATTTTAATTTTCATTTGGGCAGGATTATTATTCCCTGCTCAGGTAAAGTCACAGGAAATTACTGTAACGGGCAGCCCCGACACCACTGCTCTTTTTCCCGATACGTTAAAAATTCAAACCAATCAGCCTGACACAGCAGGCATGCTGTCAGGGGCTGAAAAGAAAAAGAAATTTTCACTTGAAACAAAAGTATCCTATAACGCCGCCGATTCATTATATTTTGACCTTGCTGCCAGCAAAGCCTACCTTTTTTACAACGCAGAAATCGAGTATGAAAACATTCGGTTAAAGGCGCATTATATTGAAATTGATTTTGCATTAAACACCTTGTTTGCCAGTGGTTTACCCGATTCACTCGGGGTGATGCAGGGAATTCCTGAGTTTTCGGAAGGACAGCAAAGTTTTGTTGCCAGTACAATGAGCTATAACTTCGATACGAAACGCGGTTTCATCCGCGAGGTGATCAGCCAGGAAGGTGATGGGTTTTTACATGGAACGACAGTAAAGAAAATGGAAAATGACATTACCAATGTGAGCCAAGGTAGCTATACCACCTGTAACCTCGATTGTCCGCACTTTGAATTTCGTTACCAAAAAGCCAAGGTAATCCCCAGTGATAAAATTGTCACTGGCCCCGTTTATCTTGTCATCGAAGATGTTCCTTTACCGCTGGCGATTCCGTTTGGATTTTTTCCTAATAAAAAAGGCCAGAGGTCTGGAATACTTATTCCCACTTATGGCGAATCAACCAATCGCGGATTTTATTTCGAAAATGGCGGATACTATTTTGGCTTCAGCGATCATGCCGAACTCTATCTCCACGGCGATATTTACACCCGCGGCAGTTGGGCCATAAAGCCGAACCTGACATATCGAAGGCGATATAAATACAATGGAAATCTGAACCTTAACTTCGCTAATAATGTTACAGGCGAAGAGGGCACTTCAGATTATCAGAAAAGTAAGGATTTTGCCATCAGATGGAGCCATAACCAGGATCCCAAGGCACATCCTACCCAGCGGTTTAATGCAAGCGTGACCATTCAGTCCACAAGATATAATCGTTTTAATCCGGTTACAACCCAAAATTATCTTTCCAACACTTTTCAGTCAAGCATCTCTTATCAAAGATCTTTTGCCGGAAAATACTTTCTGAACGCCAGTGCCACACACAGCCAGAATACACTGAATAAATCAGTTACAATGACCCTTCCTGATGTTTCGTTTAATGTTAACCGTTTTTATCCGTTAAGGAGAAAGAACCGCGTCGGTGCATTGCGCTGGTATGAGAACATCAGTGTAAATTACACAATGAATGGGCGAAACCAGGTTACTACTTATGATTCCCTGCTATTCAAATCCGAGACCCTGAAAAACTTCCGGAACGGGGTGAAACACACCATTCCTGTTTCGTCAAGCGTGAAAGTGCTAAAGCACTTCAATCTGACCAACTCGATGAATTTTACTGAACGCTGGTACTCACAACGCTTTGAAAAGCAGTGGATTGACAATGCAATAGATGAATCCGGAGATCCTCTTACCGGGTTTGTTAAAACCGATACTCTCAGCGGATTTTATGCAGTTCGTGATTTTGATTTTCGTACTTCGTTGAATACCACAGTATATGGTATGGTTCAATTCGGTAAAGGCCCCATCAGGGCTGTCAGGCATGTGATAAATCCTTCGGTAGGTTTTGGTATACGGCCGGATTTTGGCGATGAGTGGTGGAATTACTATGGACAGGTTCAAATTGATTCTTCAGGTAGAACCCAGCGTTATTCCTATTATCAAAATTCCATCTGGGGAACCGCACCTGATGGAAAATCGGGGAGTGTGAATTTTGCCATTGGTAATAATCTGGAGATTAAAGTTCGATCGAAAAGCGATACATTAACCGGTATGAAAAAAGTAAAATTGCTTGAAAATCTGTCAATCAGCGGATCGTACGACATAGCCCGCGATTCCCTGAGGTGGTCAGCGATCAGTGTTTCAGGTTATACCACTTTGTTCAGAAACCTGCAGGTGCGTTACTCCGGAAGCTGGAATCCTTATGCCATTGACAGCACCGGCCGCCTGATCAATAAATTTGTGTGGGAAACCGGTAAAAGAATACTGCGACGCGAAACTACTACATGGAATTTCAGCATGCGTTACAGCCTAAGCGCCAGTGATACTGGAAAGAAAAAGAAACCGGCTCAGCCTCCGCTATTACCTGAGGAAGCCGGCATGGATGATAAACAGGAAATGATATTGAATAATATGGATGAATTCATTGACTGGGACCAGCCCTGGAATTTCAGTTTTGATTATAGCCTTTCTATTACCAATCGTTATTCGGTAGCGAAGCAAAAGTTTGAGAATCAAACTATACAAACACTTTCTTTCAATGGAGATATCAACCTGACTCCTAAATGGAAAATAGGATTCCGGTCGGGTTACGATTTTGTGAGCAAGAAACTTTCGTATACTTCTTTCAATTTTTACCGCGACCTCCACTGCTGGGAAATGCGATTTAACTGGATTCCCACAGGAGGTATGAAAAGCTGGAATTTCCAGATCAACGTAAAATCTGCCATCCTCCAGGATCTCAAACTGACGCAAAAGAAGGATTTCAGGGATTTCTAAACCCGGAAGGGTGAGTTTTATGTTGAAAGACCAAATGTATCGCAATACTTCAGGTTTCTGAACAGGTCACAATACAAACCCGCTACTTACCGCTGTTGCTTTTGCTGAGGAACTGTTCGAGAGCCATTGCCATTGAGGGGGCTTCCGGGAGGGGTGCCTGCAAATCGAGGCGCAGGCCTGCTTCCTTTACTGCCTGTGCAGTGGCATTACCAAAGGCCCCTATTTTAATATTACCCTGTTCAAACAAAGGATAATTCTTATAAAGTGATTTAATTCCTTCCGGACTGAAAAATACAAGCATGTCGTAGTCCAGCGCGCCTGATTTACTCAGGTTGTTGTGTATGGTTTTGTAAATCACGGCCTTGGTAAAGTTTATTTTACTGGCTTCGAGAATCTGGTTCTGATCTTCCTTACAAATATCTGATGCAGGCAACAAATATTTCTCGTTTGAATGCTTCCTCATCAGATCAGTCAGATCGGAGAGGTCGCGGGTTCCAAAAAATATCTTGCGTTTCCTGTAAACGATATATTTTTGTGTATACAAGGCAATAGCTTCAGTAACACAAAAATATTTGAGGGTTTCAGGAGGATTGTAGCGCATATCCGAACATAATCTGAAAAAATGATCAACAGCATTTTTGCTTGTAAAAATAATTGCTGAATAATCCTGGAAATAAATCTTTTGTTTGCGAAACTCTGACGCTGTCAAACCTTGTACCTTTATAAAAGGCTTAAAATCAATCTCCAGGTTAAATTTTGCGACAAGGTCGAAATAAGGTGATTTATCATTCTCAGGTTGAGGTTGGGAAATCAGTATCTTTTTTACCTTCATAAATACGCTTTAGAATTCCTGAAAACTATGGCTCAAAAAAATTTTTGCAAAATTACAGGAATTTGCAATATGCAGCGTCAGAGGCTTTTAAAATTTTTTATAATTTCCCGTTCCATCAATGATTACCAGAATTTAACCATTTGGTATACACCAACTTATCATCATCTTTCTGATAAAAGTTCTTTAACCGGGCTTCTTCCACATAATTATTCGATAAATAAAACCTACGGGTAGGCTCATACAAGTCTTTGGACGATGTTTCTGCATACACCGCAGTGCCTCCGGCATTGGAAATGGAAGCTTCTGTCAATGCAAGCAACTTTTTTCCTATTCCATGATTGCGGTAGTCACTGTGAACCACTATCCAGTAGAGGTCATAACCCGACTGTGTACAGGGAATCAGGCCAAAGCAACTGTACGCAACAGTCTTGCTGTCCATTTCCACAAAAATAAAGTTATATCCGCTGTTGATTCCTTTTGCTAAATTTTCCTCCACAAGTTCAACAGCAACTTCAATTTCGTGGTCATGAAAAAAACGGGTAGAAGTCACAATCTCCCTGACATTTTCAACATCTTCAGGAGTAACATGGTTTCTGATCTTCATGTTTGTATTATTTTACTTTAAATGTATCGTTGATTATAAATTGTACAATTTCAGCCGGTGAAAACCCTTTCCTTACGGCGGCAGCCACAAAGCCGCTGTCCTTCGAAATGCAAGGATTGGCGTTTATTTCAAGCACAAATGGATTTCCGTACTGATCTATCCTGAAATCAACCCTTGCGTATCCACGCAAATCGAAAGCCTTCCAGCATTTCAGGCAGGTTTCGCGAATTGTTTGACATATGACCTGTTCTGCTGTCTCATCAACAAAGCGACGCACCGTGTGTGTATATTCAAAAGATTGCTCATCCCATTTGGCCCTGTAACCCACAATCCTGGGCTTACCTTCCGGATAATCTACAAACCTGATTTCAGGAATGGGAAGCACTAATGGATGGCTGCCATGGGCAATGACAGAAACATTGAACTCACGTCCTTCAATGTACTCCTCAGCAAAATAAGAAAGCTGCTTATTGTTTTTCCTTTGCAGTCTTTCGGCAATAACTTCGGCCTTGTCAATAAAAACTGGATCCTGCTCGTCCATTCCAAATGAAGCATGCTCCCACAACGACTTAATAAGAAATAGTTTTCCACGGTATTCCGATATCAGTTCTCTGGGATCAGTTGAAATTGCCGGTGTGGCAATACCGGAAATATGCATGATCTTTTTTGAAAGCAACTTGTTACTGCTTAGATAAATGGCTTCAGACGAGCAGCCCGTGAATGGAACTGAAAGATGTTCGAACAACGAAGGCGCGATATGAATTAACCGGCCATCGCCGCGAATAGTTTCAACCAGGTTTACAATAAAATCCGGTTGAATCATTGTCACCATTTCAATATTCTTTTCAAGGTCATTTTCAAAGTCATACTGACAAACATCATAGCCCAGGGCAGTAAGGCCTTCCCGGAAGAACTCCACTTCGTCCAGAACGTCCAACTCATCGGCCGGTGGGTTGAGACCCAGTTTACTGTGAAAAATCAGTGCTCTTTTTGTAGTCATGTTATTAAATATTACTGATGCGTTTCAGGGCTGATTGCATGATCATTTCAATCAATCGCACATAAGAAATCCCATTCAGGCGGCATAGAATGGGTAGATCGGAGTGAACGGGATTCAAACCGGCAAGAGGATTGACTTCGATAAAATTGGGAATCCCGTGCCTGTCGAGCCTGATGTCAACCCGCCCTCCATCACGGCATTCAAGGGCAACCCAGGCATCCAGTGCCACCTGGTTGCAGGGTTGAATGATGCTTTGTTCAGGAACATGATAAAGCACTTCCGATGCATAGTTTTCCTTGGTGTGCATGGAGTAGATCAGTTCCCGGTCCTGATCTTTGGTAATGATCTCCATAATCCCACACGCAGATGCTTGTTTTCCGGTTCCAGTTATACCGACTGTGAATTCTCTTCCCGGAAGATATTCTTCCACCAGCACAGGTTGTGAAAACCGGTGCAGCATTTCTAATGCATGTTCAGCAAGTTCACCGGAAGAGTGTAACAACGATTTTCCGGTAATTCCCTTCCCCGTACCTTCAGCCAAAGGCTTGATAAACAACGGATAAGTCAGATTGATATTTTCCACATCGGTTTTTTCTCTGATCACTGCGAAGGGCGCTGTTGCTATCCCATGACCTCTGACGACATGCTTTGCCATCGCTTTGTGAAGTGTGAGCGACAACACCATAGGGTCAGAAAAAACATAAGGAACCTGGTAAGCATCGAGTATTGCAGGAACCTGAGCCTCGCGTCCGATGCCAAAATATCCTTCGGCAATGTTAAAAACCAGGTCCCATCGCCTGCCATTCACCAATGCTTCTGTGAGTTCCAGGATATTACCAATCCGGTCGGTAACAAAACCCAGTTTTTTCAAAGCCAATTCAATACCGGCAATGGTTTCCTCCGAATCAAATTCGGCTACCTGCTCATGGGAAAAACCCTGTTGCAGCCAGGTTGTTTTGAGATCGTAAGTGAGGCCAACTGTCATTGATGATCAGGATAGGTAAACAGTTTACCTTCATAATTTCTTAACCTGACATTTCCCTGATCGTCTCTGCCGAGGTAATATTCCGGGAGCAACGGTATTTTTCCACCGCCGCCGGGAGCATCAATGACAAAATGGGGAACAGCATAACCACTGGTATGGCCCCGCAGCCCTTCAATGATCTCCAGCCCCTTTTCCACTGGTGTTCTGAAATGGGTGGAACCGGGAATAGGATCGCACTGATACAGATAATAAGGTCTTACGCGCAACTTCAACAATCCGTGCATCAAATTTTTCATGGTGCTCACATCATCATTGATGTCTTTCAGCAACACGGTTTGACTGCCTAAGGGAATTCCGGCATTTGCCAGCAATGCGGTTGCCTGTGCAACTTCGGGGGTAAGCTCATCAGGGTGGGTAAAATGAATGCTCATCCAAAGAGGATGGAACCTGCTGAGCATTTCCATAAGTTTTTTTGTAATCCTCTGTGGAAGAACGACCGGCACTTTGGTGCCAATACGGATCATCTCCACATGGGGAATAGCACGCAGGCGGGTCAGGATATATTCGAGGTAACTGTCGCCAAGGGTTAGTGGGTCGCCACCTGAAAGCAGCACATCCCTGATATCCGGATGGGAGGCTATGTATTCAAAAGCTGGTTCAAGAGAACTCTTCCCGAGATGAATCTTGTCTTCCTGGGCTACCATGTGCGAGCGGGTGCAATAACGGCAATAGGCTGAGCAGAAACCTGTAATGAGAAACAGGACCCTGTCGGGATAGCGGTGCACCAGGTTGGGAACCGGACTTGAATGCTCTTCACAAAGCGGATCGGGATTTTCACCTTTACTGATAAAAAGTTCTTCCCTCACCGGAACTACCGATCGGCGGACGGCCTGTCCGGCTTCCGTCTTCGATAGTAATGACAAATAATAAGGAGTGATGCGTATGGGCAGGTTTACCTGGTCGCTGTTTATACACTCAAGTTCTTCAGCCGAAAGGTCAAGATATTGCTGCAGGTCGGCAACGCTTTTTATGCTGTGACGAATCTGCCAGCGCCAGTCATTCCAGTCAGTTGGAGAGGCTGAAGGGTAATATTTTTTAAGAAAATCTGTGGAACGGCTTGAAGGATTGATGGTTCCGGAACCGGAACCATTCAGGGATTGGCTGTTTGATTTAACAGAGTGGTGGTTAAATCTTTTTACTTTTTTTAACAAACCCGGAGGCTCGTCGTCTGCCTGGAGCTTGTCCTCTTGGAGAACAAGCTCCGATAATGGTTCGGTTTCCATGTGTCAGAAATACTGTTTTTCTGTTTTTTGATTTTTTGATTTAATTATAACTAATTAATATTGATATTTTTACAAAGTCTGATTGAATGTTTGGCTACTTTTCATCATCAGTTATTAATTTGCTGAAAAACGCGCGAAAGTATATCAAATTATAATGTCAGGGTTAAAAAGAGAAAAAATATTTTCATTTCATGTTTAGACGTAGAAAATCAGAAAAGTAATTATTTGTAATTAATTGTTTATGAGATTATTATTAAAAATGAAAAATGATTTTCTACTTAACTGGTGAACAACATGTCTGGATCCAGGAGAAATTTCTTCTTTATCCGGGCCGGCGATAATCTGATCCGGCAAAATCCGTAAAAATTTGTAATATTGCCGGTCGAATTAAAAATCAAAGCCTTATGAAAAAAGTTTTTGTTGTCATTACCTTATTATTTACAGTCAATCTGATGATTATGAGCCAAACACCTGCAAAGCCCCAGAAAGAAACCGTGGTTGTGATCCATACTGATATGGGAGACATTACTGTGAAACTCTATAACGAAACACCTCTGCACCGCGATAACTTTATCAAGCTGGTGAATGAAGGATATTACAATGGATCCATTTTCCACCGTGTGATCAAGGATTTTATGATCCAGGGTGGTGGTGGAACAACCGGCACGGAAGATCCGGGATACACCATTCCTGCTGAAATCGTAAGTAAATATTATCACAAGAAAGGGGCGCTGGCAGCCGCCCGCAAGCCCGATCAGATAAACCCCCGCAAGGAGTCTTCCGGTTCGCAGTTTTATATTGTGCATGGACGCAAATTCTCCGAAAATGATATGTCAATGGCATCACAGCGGATGGGAAAAACATTCACCAAAGAACAGATTGAAGCGTATGCCAAAGTTGGTGGCGCCCCCCATCTCGATGGTGATTACACGGTATTTGGCGAAGTGATATCAGGGCTGGATGTGGTTGATAGAATAGCTGTTGTTCAAACCGCTCCCGGCGACCGCCCGGTAAAGGAGGTGAAAATGAGAATGAACATCATGAAATAATCACTTCGTGCGGATGAAAGATCGCATTCATGAAATAATCAAAGAAGTAAAGGAATTCAGTGCCGGTACGGTTGCTGAAGCCGAGGCATTCAGGATTAAATACCTGGGCAAAAAAGGATTGCTCAACGATCTTTTTGCTGATTTCAGATCAGTGGTAGCAGAGGAACGCAGAGAAACAGGTCAACTGCTGAACGATCTTAAGAACTTATTACAGGAAAAGGTCAACCAGTTTAAGGCGGGTTTTGAAAGCCAACAAGCATCTTCAGCATCTTTTTCTGATCTCACGCTTCCGGTTGATTTTCAGGAACCGGGATCACGCCATCCTGTTTCCATTGTACTCAACAAGGTGATTGAAGTGTTTAACAGGATTGGGTTTCCGGTTGCTGAGGACCGGGAAATTGAAGATGACTGGCATAATTTCACCGCGCTCAACTTTCCACCCGATCATCCGGCCCGCGATATGCAGGATACTTTTTTCATCGAAAGAAATCCTGATATTGCGTTAAGAACCCATACTTCTTCGGTTCAAATCAGGTATATGGAAAAGTATAAACCGCCTTTGCGGGCCATTTTCCCTGGCAGGGTATACCGCAATGAGGCGATTTCGGCAAGAGCGCACTGCCTTTTTCACCAGGTAGAAGGCTTGTATGTGGATAAAAACGTATCGTTTACCGATTTGAAACAAACCCTCTTGTACTTTGCCCGCGAAATGTTTGATGCAAAAACGCATATTCGCCTTCGACCATCCTATTTCCCTTTTACAGAACCTTCGGCTGAAATGGATATCTCATGCAACATATGCGGTGGCAAAGGGTGTAACATCTGTAAATATACCGGTTGGGTGGAGATACTTGGCTGCGGAATGGTTGATCCGGCAGTGCTGGAAAATTGCAATATTGACAGTAATGAATACACCGGTTTTGCTTTTGGCATCGGTATCGAGCGTATGGCCCTGTTGCTTTACCAGATCAATGATCTGAGGCTTTTCTTCGAAAACGACCTGAGGTTCCTGAAACAATTCCGGTCAGTAGTGTAACAAATATTCCTGTTCCATTTCTGATAATATCAATACAAAATACTTACATACAGCGATTTGCCTGGAATGAATCTGTAGTATTTCATGAAAACTCATCACTTTATAACCATAATGGAATCGTACAAATTATAAATCCCGCAGGAGTCTCTGCGGGATTTATATCTGGGCTAGACCGGATATTATACAATTCCGTGGGCAAGCATGGCATCGGCTACTTTCACAAAACCGCCTACATTGGCACCATTCACGTAATTAATGAATCCGCTTTCTTCCTTGCCAAAACGCACACAGGTTTCATGAATATTTTTCATGATGGTGTGTAGTTTGGCATCTACTTCTTCACGGCTCCAGGAGAGACGCATTGAATTCTGTGTCATTTCAAGTCCCGAAGTGGCTACGCCACCGGCATTGGCAGCTTTTCCAGGTCCATAGAGAATACCTTTTTCGAGGAATACTTCGACTGCTTCGGGGGTGCTTGGCATATTGGCACCTTCACTGACCACGAAACAACCATTTTTAACAAGGATCTTTGCTTCCTCTTCGTTCAGTTCATTTTGTGTGGCACAAGGCATGGCCACATCGCATTTCACAACCCAGGGACGGATCCCTTCGTGATATTCGCAGTTAAACTTATCAGCATATTCCTTGATCCTTCCTCGGCGCACGTTCTTAAGTTCCATCGCCCACTTCAACTTATCGGCGTCAATTCCTTTCGGATCATATATAAAGCCTGCAGAATCGGAGAGGGTTACTACCTTACCTCCCATTTCAGTTACTTTTTCTGTTGCATATTGGGCTACATTGCCCGATCCTGAAACAGTAACTGTTTTACCCTTCAGTGAGTCACCGCGGGTTTTCAACATTTCTTCAGCAAAATAGGTAGCGCCGTATCCGGTGGCTTCGGGGCGAATCAGGCTACCGCCCCATTCTCGGCCCTTGCCGGTGAGAACGCCGGTAAATTCATTTTTCAGGCGTTTGTACTGTCCAAACATAAAACCAACTTCACGGCCACCCACACCAATATCGCCGGCCGGAACGTCGGTATCCGGACCAATATGACGGAAAAGTTCAGACATAAAGCTTTGGCAAAATTTCATCACTTCGTTGTCCGATTTTCCTTTGGGATCGAAATCAGAGCCACCCTTACCACCGCCCATTGGTAATGTGGTCAGACTATTCTTGAACACCTGCTCAAAGGCCAAGAATTTCAGAATCCCGAGGTTCACTGTAGGGTGAAAACGCAAGCCACCCTTATAGGGCCCGATGGCGCTGTTCATCTCGATGCGGAAACCGCGGTTGATCTGCACCTGGCCTTTATCGTCGAGCCAGGGAACGCGGAAAATGATCACCCTTTCAGGTTCTGCAATGCGTTGCAAAATTTTGGCATGTTTGTATTTGGGATTTTCTTCGATATAAGGAAGCAGCGATTCTGCCACCTCTTTAACCGCCTGATGGAATTCAACTTCCCCGGCGTTTTTGGCGATGATGGGGGCCATGAACTCATCAACCAGTTGTTTAAGTGCAACACTTGTCATATAAGTAATTTTTTGTGATTAAAAAGTTTTGCTAACAGCGGGCAATATTAAGGAAAAAAATGCACCTGTACCCTGGAAATGAATGATTTTTTACATGAGGTTGGAGTGAGGATGTAATTGTTTGGTAAATAGCTTCTTGTGTAACCAGGAGAACAGGATCATTCCACCTGGTTATTCTGGAAAAAATATCCGGGCAAAAAGTGCCTGGTCAACATTATCAAATGTTATGGTTTTATCTCATATGATGGTTTCGATAAAAGGGTTTATTAATGCAAATATTAACGGCAAAGACCCCTGCAAAGAGGATCGTTCCGGCGCTTATATCATCCGTTATGTGGATAAACACATTATTGCCGCCGGATTGGCAGGCCGCTGCACCACACAGGTTTCATGTGCCATTGGCATGGCTGAGCCTACATCGCTGTATGTGAACCTGCACAGAACAGGGAAAGTTTCTGAAATGTACCTGACTGCTTCCATCAAAGACCTGTTTGCTTTCAGGCCAATGGCAATCATGGAAATCCTGAACCTGAAACAGCCCGTTTATCGTAAAACAGCAGTTTACGGGTATTTTTTTAGAAATGGTTTTGCATGGGAAGAATAGAAACAGGATATTATTCAGAACCTTGTAGCCTGATTAACTTAAAGTAATAACGACAAATTCAGAACCAGATATAAGGAGGGCAACTATGCTTAAATAAACAATCAAAGCATCAGGGGTTTCCCGGTTAACCGGAAAAGAACACCACGGTGGAAAAATGATGCAGGGCGTAAGCCTAAAAAAGTTTCCGGTTTTCATGTCTGGATAATTAACTGCCCGAAGTCCAAAATACGGCGGGACCTGAATTCAATAGTGACAGGTCAGCAAACCTTGACCATTTGCTTGTAATCCAACACCGTCAATTGAATTCACCTGTGTGAGGCGTACTGAAATTTTGGCGCCTTCTGTTTTGCAACAAAACAAATACTACTGACGATCCGGTTAATCCCGAATGTTCCTGATCAACAACCTGCTGTTCAATTTTATAAGATTTTCCAAGTCAGGATCATACAATAAACTGACTATAAAGGCCATTAGTTCGGGTCCATTGAAGATCAGGCGTGATTAAACAAAAAGTTACAGGCAAATTTGAAGATGTGTTTCAATATATCTGAGGTTGAACCACTTCTCTGTTATATCTCCCCTGTGCTAATTCAAAAGCTGTTCTAAAACCCAATCTGACGATATTTTCAAACAATACAGGATTTAGTGTTTCAGGGGTATCGCCAGGGGAATGCAGGTGGGTATAACTATTGGTAGACACAAAGTAAAGCCCCGGTATTCCTGCATTGAAAAATGGGGTCAGGTCAGCACCTCCACCATTCCAGGTACGATCCACAACCATTTTTTCTGAATCGAGATTCCGTGCGAGTTCCCAGAGTTCCGGGGAACTCTTTCCATTACCGAGTTGAATACTGTCGCCATGCGCGATGCAATCAAAATTCAGCATGGCTATAATTTTCTCATGCGGAACCGGACAATGTTTTATAAAATGTTCTGCGCCCTGCAATCCCTGCTCTTCTGAAGCAAAAAAAACAAATATCAGGGAACGTGCCGGTGCAGTTTCTGACATGCGGAAAGCGCGGGCAATTTCAAGCACAGCAGCCGAACCGGAAGCATTATCGTTGGCTCCGGGATAATAAATGGTTCCACACTGGCTTCCCACGTGATCGAGATGAGCGCCGATGACAACAAACTCATTTTTAAAATAAGGATCACTACCTTCGATCATGCCAACTATGTTATAAGTTGGCGTTTCGAACCTGTATTCTGTTCTGACACTGATATGTGCTTTCGTTTTCAGTTCAAGAGAAGCAGGTTGTCGCCCGTTTTCAAGTTCATAAAACAGAGACTCAAGGTTTTTTCCGGACCTTGCGATCATTCTGTCAGCAAGCGACCGGCTGATGACCATCTGGATGAAATCCTTCAATTGTTCACCCGGGCCATGCAGTACACTACCAATCACTTCAGGGATACCCTGCCTTTCTTCCGGTGCCGATACAAACATAATTGCGGCTGCCCCGTGCGCGAAGGCAATGTTGGCTTTTTCACGCGGTAATGCTCCCGGCCAGGGAATGTCTTGTAATTTCCAACCTGGATTGCTCCTGAAAACCATCACGATTTTGTTGTTTACATCAATACCGGCATAATCATCGTAACCATGTTCCGGCACACTCACTCCATATCCTGCGAAAACGAGCTGGGCGAATACATCTCCGGCACCAGTGAATCCCCGGAAGGTAAAATCAGTTCCATGTCGTGGTGTAATAATCTCATTATCAATATGGATTTCGAAAGTACAAGGAGCAAGTACAGCATTATATTCAACTGTCAGGTGCTGAAAATAACCCTGATCTCCAGATTGGATCAATCCGGAATTAGCAAATTCTGCGGCCATAAAGTTTGCCGCTTTCTCATAACCTTCGTGACCTGGTAAGCGGCCAGCCATCGGTTCTGAGGAGAGAACCTTCACTACGTTCATCAGTATTCCGGAGTTTATCAGGTTACCGGAGGCAGTTGGCGTTTGCTGTGCTTTTAATTCCGGCAAAAGCAGCACGGCCATTAATATGATTATTGTCAGCTTCATAGATAAATTGAAATATTCGCCCGTTTTGAAGGATGTTTATTTTATTACAGTGACTAAGATGTATAAAATGATAAGATGAATCAATATAAAAGACTGTATCCGCGTATATCTTAAATAGTCCTGTGCATTCAGGTTTTCCTTCGGAGTTGTAACGTGAAATAAGATAATTTGGTTCATTAAAGCTAATATGAAACCATGAACCTGCACCTTCACCACTAAGCCATTGCGCATTTTCGGGGATGGCGGGATGCCTGGGAGGAGCCTTTAAGGTAGTTGTCAACTGGTCTCTGGAAAGATTTTTAGAGAAATCTGCTCCTGTGGTCTGAACCAAAGCCGGAATTTCAGTTTTGTTTTTCAATGAGTTTACATTGTTGAGGGTGGTTGGCGTTAACGGAACGAAAAATTTCAGGCGAAAAGCCTTGCGCCAGCCAGGGTTGCCTGCCATAATCACATCATTGACAAACCTTGAGCAATTGCTTCCTCTCCGCACAAAAGGTCCGTAAGGCAATGGGCTGGAATCCTGTAGCAGCCTGGCTTTCTGCCAGGCAAGATTAAAATTGATTCTGCAATACGAAGCATAAAGTTTGCCATCACCATGGCAGGCTTTGTTATGCTGGAGTTCATCCAGGATTACCCTGACATTTTCAATCCGGGTTCCATCCTCTGAAATCCGGGGAATGGTTTTGACTAAAAGATCATGATCGGTCGTTGCACTTCTCACCCTGCCAAAATTAAAAGGTGAATGATACCGGCCAAAGTCGTAATAATGGCATTTCATTTCCTTGTCGTCAATCAGTACCAGGGCAGCATGACCCGCTTTATAAAACCAGTTTTTATTGATCCCGAGCCAGCGCAAAGGCATATCGTACCATGAATTGGGCTGTTTACAAAGAGTTGCAGGCCAGGCCAGAGCAATGACAAAACCGGTGTATTTGCTCTTTTTTACGCTCATGCAGTCAAAAGTTGCTTTTCAAGTTGCTTTGCAGCAGAAATCAGGTGATTAAAAAATAAATCAATATCCGGTTTTTCCAATTCTCCGTTAGAGGTGATCAATCGTATGGTCAGGTCTTTCCCGATGAAACCATAATTGACGATTGTTTTACCGGATTTTCTGAGCATTTCACGCAATTGCAGGTTAAATTCGTTGAGGTTGGTTTCTTCTTCAGGAACATAGCGGAAACAAATAGCAAACGACTGGCGTGGTGACATTAATTCAAGCCTGGGATTCTCCAGTACAATCTTTTCGGCATAAATTGCCATATCCATCAAATTGTCTATGCGTTGCTGATATCCATTCAAACCAAAATATTTCCAGGCAAACCAAAGTTTTACGGCATCAACCCTGCGTCCGCATTGTATGGATTTTTTGCCAAGGTCTTCAATCCCGTCAATATCATGAAATATATAGTCTGTATTCAGGTCGGTGAGGTTGAACTGCAGGGTTCCTTTTTGCTTAACCAGGATGACTGAACAAATCAAAGGGATATTCATCAGCTTGTGTGGATTCCAGGCAAAGGAGTCGGTTTTTTCGATGCCCTGCATCATGTGCCGGTGTTTTTCGCTAAGGATCACTGAACCACCAAAAGAACCATCGGCATGCAGCCAAATGTTGTATCTCTGGCAAATTTCAGCCATTTCATCAATGGAGTCGTAAGCGCCCAGCAAAGTTGTGGCATTGGTGGCGACGGCAAAAAAAGGTTTTTCCCCGCGGGAAATGGATTCCTGAATGGCTATTTCCAATTCAGCCGGAATTATTTTTCCAAGCTCATCGGTTTTGACTTTAATTACACTTTTCGAGCCAATTCCCAGGACATTGGAAGCTGTTTCGAAAGAATAATGTGCCTGTTCATTCACAAAAACTGTGAGTTTATTCTTTCGGTCGTAACCCTCAAAACGGCTTTCGGGTTGAATCCGGTTCCTGGCTGAAAACATGGCCACCAGGTTGGCATTGCTGCCGCCGCTGACGAAGAGTCCGTCGCCATTATCATAACCTGCATAGCGGCTCATCAGACTGATCATCGTTTTTTCTATTTCTGTGGCTACTGGTGCAACTTCAAAGGTGTACATCGAAGTATTGGTAAGGGTAGTAAGCACATCGCCGATAAAAGCCGGGAAATTGAAACCTGAGTAAAGTTGGTTAAGAAACTGCCTGCTTCCTGTTCTGACTGAATAATTCAGGTACTGATCAACCAGTTCAAGGAATCCGTTCTGATCAATACCGGCTTTTTCGATCTGCATATTGATGAGGCCTGCAAGTTCGGTAGGGCCCCTGTAATTTACTACCGGTTTTTGATTGGTGGCATTGCCTTCGACATACTGCCGGATTTTTTCAAAAACTTCGTTAAGGATAATCTTTTCGTTCATCTGGTCTTAAAATAATTAGCCTCCAAAACTCTCCTGTTTCAATAATACCGACTCCAGCATTTTCACCAACTCTTCGCGGTGGATTTCGCCGTGGTGTTCAAAGTATGCTTCTCCATTCCGGTAAAGTACCAAATAGGGAACTGTTACGAGTTTCATTTCCCGCATAAGGCGTTTACTGGCATCAGCGTTGATTTTTACGATGGACAGTCGTTCGTGGTATTCCACCTTGAGGCTGTCAATCATAGGCATCATTTTGCGGCAGGGAGCGCACCACGGGGCATAAAAATCCACAAAAACAATGGGTTCAGAGGCAAGGAGTTGCACAAATTCGACCGGTTCGAACTTATCGTCCATATCGGGCTGGGCATCGGGCTCTGTCACAACAAGCAAATTTGCCAGTTCCCATTCCATGATGCCGTACTGCAGATTAAAGATTTTCGTATAACCGTTTCTGAGTAAAAAACTGGCAGCCTGGTTACTCCGGTAACCGGTATTACAATAAAGATAAATGGGGCGGTCTTTTGGTAAAAGTAAGAGCCTGTCTCTGAAATCCAATGCATAATAGTTGAGTTGCCCGGCATCTTTGAGGTGGCCATTCCTGAATTCGCGCTGAGTTCTTACATCAAGCAGTACACCGGGGCGGCTTTGGACAAGCTTTTCGAACTCCTTTGAATTAAGCTGAATTGCCTCAGAGTTTTTCTGGGCACAGGAAGTTATTGTGATAGTAATTATGCCGAAAATCTGAATAAATCGTTGCATCATAATGTAAGAACATTCACAGGTGATGAAAGTTTATGAAACTTTTTTTATCGCTGACTTTATTTTCTCAAGAACCATCTTATTACTGTTGCGTTCATAAAACGGTTTCACAAGAGCTAAATAATCAACAAGCGCTTCAGGGTCAATGTGATCAAAGAATTTTTCACCTCTTATCAGTTCTTTGCTGATATTCAGATAGGCTTCACCATGGGTGTAAAACAGTTTGTTATGTTCAGGGGCATATATTTCTGCCAATGATTCGTGGTCACTTGTATCTGCATCGAATCCATAAATATGCAGGGTCAAAAAATCGCGAGTACCTGAATTTCCCATCATGTGAATGAAATTGCCACAAACATCGGCAATCTGACCGGCCTGAAAAATATCTCTGCGTTTAAGCACTAATTCCCCGTTTTCTATTTCGTACATCCTGTGGGTTGCCGGTCCCATAAAAAACACGCAACCCCATTCGGTGGCCCCGTGATTATGAATGGCAGTAAAGTCGTTTTTTCGCCACGACATCAGCAAAATTTTAAAATGTTGATTACTGTAAAGTTCCTGCCTGCCATAACTCAAGAATTCCGGATGGTCAAATTGTCCGAGCCCTCTAAATTCCTTTTCTGAAATACCTGTTTGACGAACGATACTATTTAGTATTTCATTGTCTGGTACTGAGATTTGGTTAAGTTCTCCGATGATTTTGCAGATGCTTTGTGGCAATTCTTTAATCATGTTGCTGTAATTAATCCTGATTGCAGAAAGGGACTGTGAAAAATCCCGGTTTCATTTGTGCACTAAACTTCTGATTCACTATAATATATGTCATACTTTGTGAAGTGGTCTAAAATCACGTTGTCAATTACAAGGCTCAAAAGTAGTTAAAAATAATATGCTTTCATTAATCAGGCTCAAGGTACAATATATTCCAAAATCAGGGATTCGGAAGTAGTTTCGGTTGCATAAAGTTCAATCCTGTGTATTTTGGGAAACCAGAAAGAATCGTTGGCAAAATGGACGAAAAGACTGTTTACGATCATTTCTCGGTTTTTGCAATGGGTAAATACCCTGAAAATTCCCCGTTCGTCTTTTTGTAAAATAAATGTTTTATCGGAGAATGATACAAATTTGAAAACCGCATGTTGTGCGTCAGCCTCAATAAAGTTCAGCCCGTAAGCATATTTGCTCTGCATCCGGGTTAATGGTTCCTTCTGATTGTTTTGGGATTGCCTGATCCAAAATATGTCAATGGGGTTTTCTGCAATTAAATCACCCTTTTTATCACGGTTCACCTGGTATAGGATTTTATCGGTATCCCGACTCCTGATTATGTGAAACAAAATTCCGTCATTCTCCGGGTCTTTAGCCAATAAAAATTGCTTGAACAGCAAAAAAATCATGAGCAAGATACTTATGGAAATCAATCTATTCATTTGACCGGCATTTCCCTGGTTGTGCTGAAATGAGATTAAAAGGAAGCCTGCTGTCATAGCATCACGACTTCCTTATCCCCATTGATTTATTCAGACTGATACTCTGCAATAACAGTTACTTCAACTTTTTTTGCGATGTTACCCGAAGGTTTTCCTTTAACGAACTCGATACCATAATCCACCAGAGTAACATTAAAAACACTTTTTGCCTCAATGGATCCGCCTGTCACTGTAATTGTGCCTGTTTCCCTGATGTTATTGGTGACCCCTCTGATGGTTAAATTACCTTCCACTATTGCCTCGTATTTCCCGTCTTTAGAAAAATCTATATCGTTTATATTGGCAATCTTCGCAACAAGGCGTGCAACGGGAAAGCTTTTTGTGTCAAGGAAGTTTTCCTGGTTAAAATGTTTTTGCATCAATGCTTTTTCGAACTCAAAGCCTTGCATGGGTACTACAAAAACAACATTTCCGTTGCCGGTGATAATGGTACTTGTTGCCGAGTAATTATTGGCTTCAATATCTTCAGCCGGTGTGGTTGAGAAAAATTTGATGTGGGATTTACTGCTTACAAGCTTTGAACCAGCCTGGCCGAACACATTCATGGCCGGGATCATGATTATTGCGCTAAGAAGGATTTTTATAATTGTCATGGTTGTAAAGGTTAAAGGTTAATTTGTTGATTGGTGAATTTGTTAAATGTTTGATTGGATAAATTGAGTGCTGGAAAACTTCAGAATTCCGATTCCTATCTTCCTACTCCACCACATCGCTTTTCTCCACCACGGCATTCAGGTACATTTCAAGGTCGGGATCGTATGAGGCGCCCGAACGGATTACACCTTTGATAGTAACCTTCTGGCCTTTATGCAGCTTTTCGGCATTGGCGTTGTTACCAGGCATGAAAGTGAAGTTGACGCCGGCTTTATCGCCGTTTTCTTTGAGTTCAACTACTTTGTTGTTCTGAAAATCATTGCTGACACGAGCCACAGTTCCTGTCACTTCCAGAATTTTTGAATTCCCGTCTCCTGCCAGGTATTTATTGTTTGCAGCCGTCTGGTCGTTCAGATATTCATTCACCAGCCCGGAGGCCGTCATTTGAAAATCTGTTTTGGCCTTTTGCACATCGCGGTGCGGCATAAAAAACATATAAAGTCCGGTGCTGCCTCCTAATATGATACCTGCAGATACAAGTATCAGAGCGATCTTCAGAAACTGTTTCCTTCTCATTATTTCTGGTTTACTTTATGAATTCGTTTCCCTCTTTGGGGATAACAGTCGAAGAGAAACCAGAAACCTGACAAGCGGATGAAGATTTCTTTCTCAATCTGTAATATATTGATTTTCTAATCATTACCAATATAATCAGAACAGCATACTTGACCCGATATACAATCCACCCGGTCCGTCCTGTCCGTTAACCGGTATTCCATAATTAATGGTAATGACATTGTTGCGGTTGAAAACGATATACAGTCCTGTGCCGAATGTGTGATGGATCTTTTGATTTAAATTATTGAAGAAAAAACTTTTAAAAAGTTCGGGAACCTCTGATAAATTGAGCCGGTAAAGCCGGGTAACAATAGCATTGTCGTAAAAAGCAGATACACTAACATTAAAATACTGTCCCAGCAGATAAAAATCGCTGATCCTGAATTTGGTTTCAAAATTTCCTGTCAGAAAGCCATCTGAAACGATGCGATTCCTGAATGCTCCCCGAAGGTTAAAAGCACCTCCCAGTCCGTCCTGACTCACACGGCTATCGAAATATGTGGGCAGTATATAAAAAGGAATGTCACCAAAAAGTTTCTGCTGGCTGCTGACCCTGAATGAAAAGGTAATCCGCTCATTCATGATGCTTGCATGCTGCCGGTATGTAAGAACCAGTTTTGAAAAATCTGCATCACTCATAAAACCGGGAGAATAAATGAACATGGCCTCTGCCCAAATGCCATTGGTGCAAAAGCAATGCTCGTTGCGGGTGTCGTAAATAAAACCGAGATTCAGCAGATTGATGTTCCCGCCGTAACGTTCATCTTGCCTGATGAGGTTCCAGGTTTTATAGTTTTCAAACAAAGAAGCTCCGTATTGTTCAGAAACGTTGATTTGATTGTTCGCTGGTTTGATAAGAAACCGGTTATGTGAAAAGCCTGTAAGCAGACGAAGTTTGTTATCTATCACATTTAATTGTATATCTGCGCGCAAGCGGAACAAATCACGTTCGTAAGCGTAAAAGAATTTACCGGCAAAGCCGGAGCTGGAAGGATTGATAAGAGCGTGGTGGTATATGGCGTTCACACCATTGAAACCAAAGAAATCCATTTTCATATCCCTCAGGTAGCTGGCTTCCAGAATCAGGATTGCATGATTAATGAGGCTTTGGCTTTCGAACAACGCCTGGGCATTTAATGTGCTTTTGGTAGTATTGGTGAGTTTTATGTAGAGATACTGATCAAAAAGTGGCGGTTTTTGATGGCTGCCATGATCAAAAAGGTTTAAAACAGCGCCGTACTTAAAGCCCAGGTCGGAGTCGAAAGCAAGTGCGGGAATAATGCCCCAGGTAAAACGCTTATTTGTGCGCCTTTTATCTTCCTGAGAACTACCGGATTGAGCAAAAGTATGCTCAAGTAATAAAAAGAGTAGGAGAGTGAAGTAAAATATGTGTTTCAATAAAAATGATTTTTGGGGGATGTTAATATGATTTGTTTTGCATGGTTTAATGCTTACTCAGAAAACCGTTGATTCTGATCAATAAGACGATTGTTATACACCTTCCTGACAAAAAGAAAAATTTTTTCCGGATTAAGAAGTGAGTCTTTGAGGTCGTAACCAACTATTGTAGTAGTGGCAGAGCAACGGATTACATTTGGAACCAAAGAGCGATGCAAAGAAGAACGCTTGTTGAAGGATATTGAGAGAATTCCGGCAGAAAGGATCAAACTGTTCCTTGAGATACAGGAGTTTTATTTCAAGCAACAAACACCTAGTAAATCTTAGCCTGATAATAATTTTCCTATTTACCGGGATGAACACTGATACAATAGTGTCCATTTCATCTGATGAGTTGAACATGCTGGTATTGGGTTTCATTCAGGCAGCAGGCGAAAACAATTTTAGAATGATCCTGGTCGGAAGAGTTTTATACTTTCACCGTGTTCAATGTCATTGGGTAGATATTGACCTCTGGATTGATAGCAGCGAAGAAAATATTACTATTCTCAAAAAGGCGCACCATCAAACAGGTTTCAAGCTAAAAGACTTCCCGCTAACCGCTTATGAATAAATGCAGAACATAAGCATTTACATCAATTTGGTTTTAATAATTGAACTGATCACCTGCCTGAACTTCGGGCTTTCTTTTGATCAACTCATTGAACCTAAACTGAAGGCAGGCCGATTTAGGGATTATTAAGATATACCAGGCCCGAAGAAATTAAGAAATAAAAGGGATAAACTAAAATAGTTTCCGGATCTACTTTTTTATATCCTGCCGATAGAAAGTAAATCCATGCTAAACCATTTTCCCGTTTACGAATGATCCAGGAATTATCAAAACACTCCTGTAAAACAGATAATAATTCCCAAAACACCATGTTATTCTGGTTAATCTCATGATTTTGCCATGTAACCAACAAACAATTCATCTGTTTATTCAGTAAGCCAACCATTGTACATTCCTCAAAATCTCAAGTTGGCAGTTGACAAGGTTTAACCTTCTCAATTCCAATGTTCCATGTATTTCAACGTTTCATCATGCTGAGATCCGGCTTCTCATGTTTAAACGATGGCGGGTAAATTTATTTTGGCTCTGAAATTCTTACCCCTTAACCTTTTCCTCTGGCTCGACACCAGGTGCCAGCACTATCCGGTTCACAAAATTGAAACAGGAAATTACGAGCACGGTATCGAGGATGGTAGAATCGCTGAAGCCGGTCTGGTGAAATCCGGATATGTAGTCGGAGTTTTCATGCTCCTGAGTGTTCATGGTAAGATGGCTGGCAAACCGGCAAAGGGTAGTTTCCCGCTCATTAAGAACGTCGAAATCATCTGGATTGATAATAGCTTGTATGTTGGGCTCGTCTTTCTCATAAAGCCTGAGCGCCGTTTCATGATGGGCTTTGCAATACTTGCAACTATTCGCCACGGGGAGTACCACAGCCATCATTTCAGGTTCGGCACGACTGAGTTTCGAAAGTGAAAACATGATTTCCATCTAAAGATCATGTTTTTTACAATGCTGTTGGGGCGGAGGCTGTGGATTTGATGTGCCCTGGCGAGTTTGCCGCGTTTTTCGATGAGATCATCATAGATTCAATAGGCCTGCCGGTGGCTCCGGGTACGAGGAATGGTTTGGATGCGGGTCATGATTTCAATTTCCCTGGCTTTCGAGCACTTTACTAATCCTTTGCTTTAGTTGCTCAATATCAACAACTTCTTTCTTCTCATAAAAAAGGCGGGCAATTCCCTGTTCAATGATTTCGCTGTGTTCTTCATAAAGACGACATGCGCTGCACATGGTTTTGTGGATCTTGAGTTGCAGTTTCTCGGTATATGACAACTTAAAATGCATCTTCTTCTCAAAAAGTTCCGAAGCCTTGAAGCAGGATAGAAATAATATATGCGATATTTTTTTCATTGTATTTAGTTCTGAAACCATTTGGTTTCAATGCAATCGCGCAACTTTAGTTTTGCCCTGTGCACCATTTGCCAGAAATTAGACGGGGTGATATCAAGTTCCTGACAGATCTCCTCCCCGCTTTTGCTGGTCAGGTATTTTAATTTCACACTAAGGTTCCATTTCTCCGGCAAAGCATCAAGACATTTTTTTAGCACTGACTGAAAAACTTCGTTGTCAAGCAGATGGCCTTCTTCGTCTTGCCAATCCTTAGGTTGTTTTTCGTGCAGCCATCCCTCATCTTCTCCAAAAAAATCAGATAATACCTGGTTCTCAAGATAAACAGTCTGACTAACTTTTTTCCGATAATGATCAATGATCTTGTGATTAAGGATCGAAAAAAGCCAGGTTTTTGGGGAGCTATCGCCCTTAAAAGCAGAAATTTTTTCAGCGGCTGCGAGAAAAGTTTCCTGCACAAGGTCTTCGGATACCTCAATGGATGAAGTTTTGTACAAAGCCCATTTGTACATTTCTTCAGTATATTGAGCTACCCAGTCGGCAAGAACTTTGTTTCTCATTAAAAATTCCGGTTTCTGTCAGGATCTGCTGTAAACGATGACTATTGACTTGTTAGATTATGACTACATAAGAACCTGGTAAAATTAAAACTATTTTTCAAAACTTTATGTATTTTATTAACACATACCGGAAAAGCATGCCCTTTCTGAAAAGAATACTCGAGGATGTGCTCTATCGTTTACGGTGGATTTTGAACTATTACAGAAATGGGAAACAAATACGCACTGTTTTGTTTTACCCCCATTATCCAAGTAAAAGCACAGTGCTTTATAAAATATTTAAAAAGTTTAACTTCAACATAACCAACAATCCTGAAAAGATCCGCAGCCTGGTCATTTATTGGGAGGATGTTACCAAACGCAATCAAAATGATTTCATCATACATCTTTCCGGGAAAGAAAAAGTCATAAACCTGAAAAGCACAGATATCTCGAAGAGCAGGGTGGATAAAATCTTTTCAGAGGTTTTTAATTATTCCAGCCAGGTCGATCCGGAGAATTTTTCAGGATTGATGGTACAGAAAAATGAGATTAATGCAGCACATGACGGAAAAATAATTTCTGGGCCTGTCAGTGCTAAACCGGGATTTGTTTATCAGAAGCTAATAAATAACCAATGCTGCGGCAACTTTGTGGCCGATATGCGTATTCCGGTGATCAACGGCATTATTCCCCTGGTGTTTATAAAATACAAAACGCTTGAAACAAGATTTGCAGTTTTCAAAAAGTGGCATCACAAACTTAAAAATGTTGAGGTTCATTTACCTGAAGACTTACTGAGCCGGAACGAGATCAATTTGCTGAGTGAATTTTGCCGAAAATCAGGTCTTGACTATGGCGAATTGGATGTATTGCGTGATTGCGACGATGGGAAAATTTACATCATTGATGAAAATAATACACCGACGGGACCGCCTTATATGCCGGGAAAACAGAGGAAAGAAGTAATGAATATCATGGCTGAAATCTTCAGAAAAGAATTTCTTGAACCGGTTAAGTAATCTCTTGCACCGGTTTACCTTGAATTTTTCTAATTTTGGCGCTCACAACAAATTTGAAATACATATGATCGAAAGCATTGCAATTCTTTGCGGGGGTGGTCCTGCTCCCGGTATTAATACAGTAATTGGAACCGTTGCCAAAGTTTTTCTGAAAAACGGTTATCGTGTATTGGGTTTACATGGAGGTTACAAAACCATTTTCACACCTGCACCCAAATTCCAGGAAATTGATTTCCCGATGGCAGATAAAATTTATAACCAGGGTGGATCTGCGTTGGAAATGAGCCGATATAAACCCAGAGATACAGAGTTCAATGTGGATTTTTTCGTCAAAAACAATGTAAAATTGCTGGTTACCATTGGTGGCGATGATACAGCTTCAACGGCTAATCGTATTGCACGGTTTCTTGGGAACCATGATGTGAAAATCCAAAACATTCACGTTCCCAAAACAATTGATAACGATTTACCCCTGCCTGAAGGTCAGCCAACATTCGGTTACCAGAGCGCAAAACAGGAAGGAGTCAAGATAGCAACCACTGTCTACGAAGATGCACGTACGAGTGGCAACTGGTTTATCGTATCAGCCATGGGACGCGAAGCAGGGCACCTTGCTTTTGGTATTGGCGCCTCTTGTCATTACCCAATGATCATCATTCCGGAAATGTTCAATAAAGTTGAAATCACCTTTGATCGTATCATCAACCTGATTATTTCATCCATCCTCAAGCGTAAAGTACTTGGTTTGTCTTACGGTGTTGCCATTGTGAGCGAAGGAGTTTTTCATTTCATGACCGATGATGAAATTAAAGGTACAGGAATTCAGTTCACTTATGATGATCATGGCCATCCGGAACTTGGAAATGTTAGCAAAGCGCATATTTTCAATATATTACTTCAGCAAAAACTGAAGTCTGTGAAGTTAGATGTAAAGAGCCGTCCGGTTGAACTGGGATATGAACTTCGTTGTGTGCGCCCTATTGCATTTGATTTGCTCTATTGTGCCTTACTGGGACTGGGAGTAAAAAAGTTGTTTGACGAAGGTCATACTGCCTGCATGGTTACTTCGGACCATACCGGAGAGATTAGTCCCCTGTTTTTGAAAGATGTAACCAACGAACAGGGAAAGGTTATGCCCCGGCTGGTGAATATGGAAGGCCCTAAAACAAAACTGGTCTTTGAAAACGGTCTTCAGTTCCTGACGAAAAACGACTACGAGTCTGCAGGAAAATATGTTACCAATCCTGCTGAATTTGATTTTATGAGGATACTTAAATGGGAACAGGAATAATCTGAATAATTCACTGATACGAAGAATAACTAAAAATCGCTCAACTTAAAATTTCTGTTCTGCAGGTGGAGATGTCAGATAGCTGAAGATATGAACAGACAAAAGCCTGTTGCAGGGTAGTGTGTATATTGGTCAGGCTCAAAAAATAATCCTGCATTAATGAATTTCTGACAGGGATAGTATGTAGGTTCATCTTACTGAAAACCTCTCAAGTATTTTCTTAACCAGCACTTCGGCAAGTTTTTCTGCCGATTCTTTTGTCCAGCCGGCGATATGTGGCGACAGTATTACCTGATCGCATTGAGCGAGGTATTTAAATTCAGTTGGAGTACTTTCCAAATTTTCAAGTGTTTTCTTTTCATACTCAATCACATCGAGTGCTGCACCTATGACTTTTCCTTCCTTCATTTTCTGAACCAGATCGGTAGTCTTTACCACCCGTCCCCGGGAGGTGTTAAGAATGCGAACTGACCTGTAAAAATTATCCATGTAAGTGTTGTTGACCATGTAATCGGTTTCGGCAGTTAAGGGGACATGCAGGCTGAGGATATCAGTTTCACGGAATATAACCTGCATATCACATTCTTCAACAATGCTACTCGAATAATTCGTTTTGTATTTATCGTAAGCAATAACTCTTGCTCCAAAACCGGAAAGCCTTTGCGCAAATGCGCTGCCCATGTTTCCATAACCTATGATGCCAATGGTCTTTCCCATGATTTCTTCACCACGATTTTCCTCACGCATCCAGAAACCTTTCCTTACCTGGCGATCGGCCCGCAAAAGGTTATTCATCATGGATAGCAACATCCCGACAGCATGCTCGGCCAGAGCATCACGGTTGCCTTCTGGAGCATTCAGACAAACGATGTTATGTGTTTTCGCATAATCTTCGTCAATATTCTCCATGCCAGCACCAACGCGTCCGATAAATTTCAGATTCATAGCTTTTTCAAGAAATTGCCTGTCGAGCGTAATGCCGCTCCGGATTATAATACCGGAGTATTCCGCTGCGATTTTCAGGAAGTCGCCATAGCTGTAACCCGGGAATTGTTCACATGTAAAACCTGCCTCCTCAAGCGTTTCAGGAAGCAATGGATGAGTAGTGTCAATAAAAAGAATTTTGGAGTTGGATAGAATCATAAATCACATTAATAAACAGGTTATGAAGAAGCTGCAAATTTCCTGATTTTCTGCCTGATTTCAGCCAAAATTATAACTTTGCAACATAATTGATATAAGTCCTGCTTATTGAGAACTCTTATTGACCGCAATTTGATGCGCTAAATGGTACAATTTTTCATTCGTATTATTTTACGTTACAGGTTAGCCAATTTGATTGTGATTGGAATCATCACCCTCGTCATGGCTTACCAGACAACGCAGGTAAGGCTTTCTTATGAAATGGCGCAAATGCTTCCTGAGTCTGATTCAACCCAACTTGCTTACCAGCGCTTCAAAGAGCTTTTCGGAGAAGATGGAAGTGTACTTTTTATCGGTATCAAAGACAAAGGAATTTTTGAAATTGAAAAATTCCGGGCCTGGTACGATTTAACATGGCAAATTAAATCCATTGAAGGTGTTCAGGAAGTAGTTTCGACGGCTCATATTTTTGAAATTGTCCGAAACGACAGCAGCCAACGGTATGACTTTGTTCCTGTATTCAGTGAATTTCCTGATTCACAGCATGAACTCGATTCTTTAAAAGTAAAAATATACAACCTGCCATTTTATGAAGGATTGCTCTTTAATACTGAGAGCGGAGCAACGCTTATGGCGGTTACCCTCGATAAAACCGTACTCAACACCAAGGGAAGATTACCAATCGTAAAGGAAGTATCTGACGCTGTAAAGGTTTTTAATGAAAGTTCTGGGATAGAAACACATCTTTCCGGATTGCCTTTTATCAGAACCAGCGTAATGAAAAAAATCCAGGCGGAACTGAAACTGTTTATGCTCCTGGCTATGTTGGTTGCATCTGTTGCACTGTTTATCTTTTTCCGCTCTTTCAAGGCAGTGATTTTCCCAATGGTAATTGTTGCCATCACGGTGGTGATTGCGATGGGAATGATGGTTCTTTTTAGTTATGAAATTACCATTCTTACCGGAATACTTCCTCCCCTGTTGATCATTATCGGGGTTGAAAATTGTATTTTTCTTCTCAATAAATTTCACCACGAATACCGTGCCCATGGAAACAAAGTAAAAGCACTGTCAAGGATGCTGCATCGCGTCGGTAATGCCACATTTCTTACTAATCTCACAACTGCTACTGGTTTTGCTGCTTTTATTCTTACTGGAAATAAAGTGCTGGTAGAATTTGGGGTCATTGCTTCTATTAATATCATGGTTGTTTTTCTGCTTACTATCATCTTAATCCCCATATTTTTCTCTTATCTGAATCCACCGCGCCAAAGACATATCCGTCATCTGGATAACCGGTTTACTTTAAGACTGCTCGACAAAATTATTTTTATCGTGCTGAATCACCGGCCAAAAGTGTATATAATCGCCGTGCTTGTATTTGTAATCGGGATTATTGGCGTTACACGGCTGAAAACTTCCGGGAATGTGGTAGATGATATTCCTCATAAAGATAAATTGTATCAGGATCTTTTATTTTTCGAACGTGAATTCAATGGTGTGCTTCCCTTTGAAATACAAATTGATACCGGTAAAAAACGTGGTGTTACTCAATTGACTAACATACGTAAAATCAATCAGTTACAGGATTCTTTGGCCGTTTATCCCGAATTTTCAAGGCCATTGTCGGTAGCCGAAATTACAAAATTTCTCCGACAGGCTTTCTACAACGGTAACATAGCCATGTATGACCTGCCAACGCCGCAGGAACAAAGTTTTATCCTGCGTTATGTTCCGGGAATGGAAGGGCAGCGCCGGAACCTGATGAACTCCATCATGGACAGCGATATGCAGGTAACCCGCATCAGTGTTCAAATGGCTAACCTGGGAACACATGAAATTAAACGAATTACTGATGAAATTACTCCCACCATTGATGCAATTTTCCCCCCCGATCAGTATAAAGTTACCCTTACGGGAACCAGCGTAGTATTTCTGAAGGGGACTGATTACCTGGTTCGAAACCTGATTACCAGTGTTATAATCGCCATTATTGCCATCACCCTTATGATGGTCACATTGTTTACATCCTTCAAAATGGTAACTATATCAATGGTTCCCAACCTGTTGCCGCAAATACTTACAGCAGCCATGATGGGGTATCTGGCCATTTCAATCAAGCCTTCTACCATTTTGATCTTTAGTGTAGCATTAGGAATTTCGGTAGATAATGCTATCCATTTCCTTTCCAGATACAGGTTGGAGCTTAAACATACAAATTGGGATATCCGCAACGCCGTTATTTCAGCTTTGCATGAAACCGGGTTCAGCATGGTTTATTCTTCCATTGTTCTTTTTCTTGGATTTGCAATTTTCACCTTATCAACATTTGGCGGAACTGAAGCGATGGGTTTTCTGATTTCTTTCACCCTGCTGATCGCAGTACTTTCCAATTTGTTTGTATTACCATCATTGTTGTTGAGCCTCGACAAAAGAATAACTACTAAAAATTTCGAGGAACCTATTATCGAGATATTTGAAGAAGATGATGAACCTGAAAACGGAGTCAAATGAATAACAACAAAATACAAGATCTATCATACTAAAAACCTATATTAATTTTTGCTGATTTAATGTATAACCCCAAAATCATGACCTCATGAAAGGAATTATTCTGGCAGGTGGCGCCGGTACACGCCTGCATCCGCTTACATTGGCCATTAGTAAACAACTGATGCCCATTTATGATAAACCTATGATCTATTATCCGCTTTCCGTACTGATGATGGCCGGTATGAGAGATATCCTGATCATTTCGACACCCCATGACTTACCCCACTTCGAACACCTTCTGGGCGATGGCAGCCAGGTTGGATGCGCATTCAGCTATGCCAGGCAGGAGGTTCCCAACGGGCTTGCACAGGCTTTTGTAATCGGAGAAAAGTTTATTGGTAAAGAAAAGGCTGGTCTGGTTCTTGGCGATAACATTTTTTACAGCACAGGTCTTGGAAAGCTACTCCAGGAAAACAACAAGCCTGATGGTGGAGTGATTTTTGCCTATCACGTATCCGATCCGCAGCGTTATGGAGTGGTAGAGTTTGACAGGGAGATGCGCGCAATCTCCATCGAAGAAAAACCACAGCAACCAAAATCAAATTATGCTGTTCCGGGATTGTATTTTTATGACAATTCGGTGGTTGAAATTGCAAAAAATCTTAAACCCAGTGTCCGTGGAGAATATGAAATTACTGATGTTAACAAAGAATATCTGAAATCGGGTAAGCTTAAAGTTGGTCTGTTGAGCCGTGGTACAGCCTGGCTGGATACGGGCACTTTTGCATCGCTGATCCAGGCGTCTCAATTCGTTCAGGTGATCGAAGAAAGACAGGGACTAAAAATTGGCTGCATCGAAGAAGTAGCATACAGGATGGGATTCATCAATGCAAGCCGGCTTGAAGCGTTGGCACAACCCCTGCTGAAAAGCGGATACGGACAATACCTCCTGGATATTCTCAGGAGTTAAAAACAGGATTCATCCGGTCAACGGTATTCGAGCGGATAACTTTAGGTTCGCATGGCAAACAATTTAAAATCATCGCATCGTAAATATGAATTTTAAGCGTTATCTCGAACAAATTGAAAGGGTAATAGCAAATATAAACTACCCTGAAAAACCAGATGAGCTATATGCTCCTATTCGCTATACCCTTTCCAACGCCGGTAAACGACTGAGACCGGTTATTTCCATGATGGCCTGCGACCTGGTAGATGGCGACTGTGCCGATGCGATTTATCCGGCAGTAAGCCTTGAATTACTGCATAATTTCACGCTGATTCACGACGACATCAT
Source organism: uncultured Bacteroidales bacterium (assembly GCA_964419945.1). Classification (GTDB taxonomy): domain Bacteria; phylum Bacteroidota; class Bacteroidia; order Bacteroidales; family JAAYJT01; genus JAAYJT01. The sequence continues at coordinate 49,515 of CAYQRU010000003.1, forward strand.
GGATCAGGCACCACTGCGCAGGGGTAGGGAAACCGTATATCGCAAATGGAATCCAAATGTCGCCATACTTTCGGGCGATACTCTGTTTGCTATGGCCTATGATTTTCTGATCCGGACCAATTCTGAAGTATTACCGCAATTGCTTCACGCATTCAACCGAATAGCTGTTCAGATCTGTGAAGGACAGCAAATGGATATGAATTTTGAGCATCGTGACGATGTAAGCATTGATGAATATATCGAAATGATCCGTTTGAAGACTGCGGTCTTTTTCGGGGGATGCATGCAGATTGGTGCCATTACCGGCGGTGCGGAACAAAAAAAGGTAAATCTGCTGTATGATTATGGCGAAAAACTTGGTATTGCATTTCAGTTGCAGGACGATATCCTCGATGCCTTTGGTTCAGAAGAAGAGATCGGAAAAAAAAGGGGAGGAGATATTGTGGCAAACAAGAAAACCTTTCTTTACCTTAAAGCGGTTGAACTTTCCAATTCCGCAACAATGACAAGGCTTCGGCATTTGTTTTCGGCGCCGGTGACTGACGAAGCTGGCAAAATCGAAGAAGCGCTCGAAATATTTGAGCAACTGAATGTAAGGGCCAGGGCGGAAACTGTTATGGAGAGCTTTTACCAGACCGCCATGAAAAGTCTAGATAAGGTGCAGGCAAATCCTGAGAAAAAGGAAATATTCCGCAACTTTGGCATCAGGCTGATGAAACGTAATAAATGACCGGGAAACCAAGACAGTATGCTGCATTGCAACAGCAAAACATATAATGCCGCAGATTGTGATAAAAAAATACTTCCTTTAACAACTTTAAAAACAGGATCCTTTGCAAAAACAGTCGCCATAATTGGTTTGATGCAAAATATTAATAATTAACAGAGTATGATCAACAGCGGTTCATAACTCTATCAAAAATATTTTCCAAATTGGTCGGCTTTTTGATGTTGGTGAATATCACATCTTCCTGATTGAATCCTATAACTTTTTCATCCACATATACCATTCAATCTCACGTAAATCAGGATCATTTTTTGACTTCAACTTTTCAGCTTCACGAATTGAAGTGGGACTTGGTAAAAGCACTTCATCGCCTGGATTCCAATTGGCTGGTGTAAAAACATTGTGGGCGTAATTAGTTTGTAAGGCGGCAAGTGTGCGTTTTATTTCATCAAGGTTGCGACCTATTGTCAATGGGTAATAAAACAAAGCCTGAATTTTGTTTTCAGGATCAATGATAAAAACCCCACGTACATTCCTGGTAGTGCTTGAGCCTGGATGCAGCATCCCATATTTTTTTGATATTTCAAGGCTTTCGTCTGCTATTAATGGGAAATTGATAGAAGGGCACTTCGTCTCTTTATATTTCATTGCTTCCAGAGATTTGACCCATTCGATGTGACTGTTCAGACCATCAGTTGATAAAACCAAAACCTCGGTTTTCATTTTAACAAACTCCTCTTGCATAAAAGCCAACTCAATGATCTCAGAGGAGCAAACCGGGGTAAAGTCAGCAGGATGGCTAAAAAGTATTTTCCATTTCCCAAAGTAATCATGGGGAAATTTGATCAATCCGTTCGTGGATATAGCTTCAAACTCTGGTGCATGCTCACCTATCAGGGGAACCCTGGTCAAATTATTACTTTCCTGGCCGAAAGAAATAAGAGATATCTGGCACAATACCACGAAATAGACGAAATTCTTCATACTTGTCACTTTTAATGTTTGTTGTTAAAATATTTAAGTTTCGTGACAAATGACAAAATCTGACTACCTGATATCTGTAACGGATTTGCCAAGTCTGAAACATCTTTACTGCAATGGATAAACAATTTGCGCTAATACATGTTATAATCAGTTTGTTATTTAACAAACTCTTAACATATCCGATGGAAGAAAATAGCCCTTAAGAGGCATAAATGGTATATTGAAAAATCTATTGACTTATCATTGATAGCCCATTCCTGATATGTATTGGTTTTTAATGGAAGGATTAGAAAGAAGTAACTGGAATGCCAATTAAACAAATGCTTTTCTGAGCCTTTTTATTAGTTTCTTCCTGCCGATGTTCTCCAAAGCTTATAATAGCTTCAGCCTTTGACTTAACAAGGAACAAGTTATTGATAAATATAGTAGGCCTGATGCCAGTTGTTGTGATCACAAACCAATTTTCACCGACACCGTCCAACGTTCGCTTGTTTTCATGACTTTTGGAAATACCCGGTTTATCTTCTCATGAGTGGTATGCTCAACACAGCCTGATTTTGTCATAATTTTTAGACCTCAACCCTGTCCAGTAAAAACATGGGTAAACAAAGTATGATTAATCAGTTTCCTGTTGATAGTGTCAATGCTTGAGATAGAACCGGTGCAGTAAGTATTGTCATCAAGTGCCTGATGTTCAATTTTGTTATTAAATACCGTTGTTCACCGAAGATGTTTTTAAACGTCAAAAAAGGAATGGTTCAATTGACGGTTAGCTAAAAATACTTCTCCCTGCATGATGGAAAAGAAATCAAAAATCATGTACAGGGATTCAATGAATTCACGATCTGGTCTGTCGTTCATATCGTCGCAAACCATGTTATACGGATTGGGCGCTTGTCGAAAATACCGCTCGACCTAAAGATGCATATCATATTAATTCTTTGCCAGCCGAATGCGCGTTTTCAAGGATTCAATGCGACTATCGGCTGAATAGCTATCATAGGAAAGGAATTCGGTGGTCATGTTTATCTTGCTTTTCATTATGAGTCCCGATAATATAAAAGATTAACCTTTCAACTTTCAACACCAGTTTTGGAAGATGTCACCTGTGAATAATATTATCAGGAGCATATTCAATCAGAAAATCACCTCCCATGGGTTTCGTCTGGTCATATCCTGCCAAACCTGAGGCACCTGAACGAAAGCGTTGGTTTTATTATAAAGCAATTCTTTCATCAGGAATCACATCCACCGGTTACCGGTAAGGGCATTGCAACGTATTGCGTAAAGGTTTTGTATGGTTACGCGCATATTCACCTGATTGGCTGCCAAAATTTCTTTGTGCCGTTAATCATTGATATTTAGCAAACTCCTACCAATCAATATTAGCCTGAAGTAAGATAAACCCGGTTTTGTATCTGAAACAGTTTACCGTGACCAGCCATGCTACAAAGAATATTTGGAACCATCTGAAGAATTTGATCTAAAAGGCTGATCACTCGCTTTAATTTGCGAAGACCCTTGATTTTCGGGCAGCTTACAAAAGTATTGGATATTCTTCCTAGTTAATTTGATGCTGCTGAGGTTTTGTGTGTTATAAAAATAAGTATCTGCTGACAAAATTATTAATTATTGAGAACCAAACAAAAGATAAAACAGTAAATCAATTGTGGAAACATAATATTTTTTAGCTTTGGCCGGAATTTTAATGATCGTTTCCTTCGTGGTCAACGGCATTGTATATTTGTAGAAAAATCTAATCGGTTTTTTAAAAGATAATTTCAAATGAAATTCAGTAGAATCCTGTTAAAACTTAGCGGCGAATCGCTTGCAGGCAATCACCAGTGCGGCATTGATGCTGGCAAGCTTGAAGAATACGCTGAAGAAATCGCATCGGTTCATAAATTGGGAATCCAGGTTGCCATTGTAATGGGCGGAGGTAATATTTTCAGGGGTTTTCAGGGCAATACCACCGGCATTGACCGTGTGCAGGGCGACTATATGGGAATGCTGGCTACGGTGATCAACAGCCTTGGTTTACAGTCTGTTTTAAAAAACATACAAATTCCTTCGGTAGTAATGGGTGGAATTGCCATTGATCCGCTATGTGAAAAAATCAGCCGCGAACGGGCTATTAATGAACTCGAAACTGGTAAAATATTGATTATCAGCGGGGGAACAGGAAATCCTTTTTTTACTACCGATTCTGCTGCTGCATTACGCGCCGTCGAGATCAAAGCCGATGCTTTGCTTAAAGGAACCAGGGTTGATGGGGTATATTCCTCCGATCCGGAAAAAGACCCTGATGCTCGCAAATACCCTGAAGTCAGTTTCGGTGAAGCCCTCGAAAAGAAGCTCATTATTAAGTATATGACAGCATTTACACTATGTAGTGAAAATAATTTCCCTATAAACGTCTTTGATTTGAACAGGAAAGGTAACCTGAAAAGAATCGTGGAAGGCGAAAAGGTCGGAACGCTGATTTCATCATAAACCAATACGAATTTAGCGTAATTACATTATTTTTGCGGTTCAAACCAAAATTGTAAACGCCATGAACGAAGAAGCACAATTCGTACTTGACGAAGCCGCAGAAGGCATGCAAAACGCATTGAAGCACTTTGAACGCGAACTTCATAAGATAAGAGCCGGGAAAGCTAGCCCACAAATGCTTGAAAGCGTAAAGATTGACTATTATGGAACCATCACTCCCATTGACCAGGTATCAAATATAAACACTCCCGATCCACGACAAATCATCGTTCAACCATGGGACAAGAACATGTTGCCGGTGATCGAAAAAGCCATCATGGCTGCAAATCTTGGTTTTAACCCTCAAAACAACGGCGAGATATTACGCATCCTGGTTCCCCAGCTTACCGAAGAGCGGCGTCGGGATATGGTAAAAATTGCCCGGAATGAAACCGAAAATGCCAAAGTAGCCATCAGGAATATTCGGCGCAGCGCTAATGAAACAGCTAAAAAACTTGAAAAGATTGGTGTGCCTGAAGACGAAGTGAAACTTCTTGAAAAAGAAATTCAACTTCTCACCGACAGGCATATCGCCAGGATAGACCAGATCACCGAGGCCAAAGAAAAGGAGATTATGACGGTATAGTTTTATTATTCAGTGCAATTCCTGCAAATTTCATATTCTTTTCTTGCGGTCAGAATTTTTTGACGAAACGTCATTGCTTTTTCACCATTCCAGATTCTATCAAATCCATTCTCCAGCAGATTCCCATAGCAATAGATAGCATCCTTATCGTAACAGCAGGGAACCATTTTTCCATCCCACGTAATCACACAGGAACTCCACATACGAAAGCACCGGTTGCGCAGGGTATTCCTGATCACATAAGTTCCATCCTTCGTCTTCCTGTACCGTGAGTGTTTGCTCAATTGGGTCATAAGGGAATTGCCTTGTTCAAAATCATAATGTTGCGCCGTTTTAAATTCCAGGATATCGGCTTTCAGGCTTTGAGCGAGGGTAACTGCATCTTTTAATTGGTCTTCATTATGGCTGAACACAAGAAATTGCAATACCACCAGCGGTGAACCGGATTTCATGGATCGTTTTGAATGAGTGAGGTTTTGAATGCCCTGGATCAGCCTTTCATAATTTCCTCCCTTGCGGTATTTTACATATGCATCTGATGTAGAGGCATCCAGGGATATAATGATTTCATCCAGGTCAGAAGCAATGGTTTTTTGCGTATTTACCGAATCCAGAAAATGACCATTGGTGGATATAGTCACAAACATTTTTCGCTCTTTTGCCTGCTGAATCATTTCAAAAATTTGGCTGTTCAAATAAGGTTCGCCCTGAAAATACAGGTTAAGATACATGGTTTCAGGAGGTAATTTTTCAAGGATTCTTTTGAAGTTATCAACACTTATTTTACCCTTTGAGCGTGAAAGTTTATCTGCACCTGTGGGACATTCCGGACATTGCAGGTTACATTGACTTGTAGGCTCGATGGCAACAGCTACTGGCATTCCCCAATGAAAGTTTCTGCGTGAAAATGCAGAAAACCAATAGCTTATTTTTAATTTTACCATATTAGCAATGCGTCGCAATGTAAACAGTGCCAGAAACCGGCTATGACAGATCATCAGATTGTAAAACCCGGATGCAGAAAGTACCTTCATGGTTCATGCATTCGTTCAGTCAACTTTTGCACGATCCTGAAGCGGTTCAGAAACTGACCTGCAATGACTCGTATTACGGTGTATGCCGGGATGGCAAGCACCATTCCTATGATACCGGCAAGACTGCCGCCCATCAGGAGCACAACAAAAATTTCGAGTGGGTGAGCTTTTACACTGCTCGAATATATGAAAGGTTGTAAAAGTATGTTGTCAATCAGGTTGGCCACAAGAAAGGTAGAGACAACAATCATGATGACTGGTAATAGTTGTTCATAAGCGCCTTCGCCCAAAACAGCAGTAATGCCAAGTATAACACCAATAGATGCGCCAATGATCGGACCAAGATAGGGAATAATATTCATAATACCTCCGAGAAAACCAATCAGCAAAGCGTTCTTAATCCCGAAGAAAGACAACCCGACACTGATAAGCGTAATCATGCTGATAACCTCAATACAAATTCCTATGAAATAACGTGATAACAAATACTTGCTTTCGGAAAAAACAGTGCTTGTTTCCTGGTTGTGGCGCTCAGGAACGACCAGCAATACAAATCCGGAGATCAGATTTTCTTCTTTCAGCAGGAAAAAAGTGATAAAAAATATAGAAAATATCCCAACAAAAAGTGAGCCTGTGAATGAAAGCAGATTGTTCAGAATATCAGAAATTCTGTTCAGATTTATCAGGTTTTTAATATTTTCGTTGACAAAGGCAATCAAAGTCTGATCCCGTTTAAGTAAACCAGTGTCATGCAATACAACTTCAAAGCGGATAAGCATTTCCCGCAGATTTGTTCCCAAATTCTCCATATCAATCTGTGAGATAAGAGCAGCCTGCCTGGAAACCAAAGGTATAAAAATGCTAATAAAAAGGCCGAAAACAGCAATAATAACGAGCAATGCCAAAATAACACTCACCGTCCGCGGTATGTGGAAGCGTCTCCATCGCACCAAAGAAAAAGCTTTTACAATCGGACCTCCGATCATTGACAATACCATTGCGACCAGGAAATAAGTAACAATGCTGGAAAAATACCATACCATCAAACCTGCTATGGCCAGTCCGGTGATAGTTCCAAGAATCCGGGAATTTTTCATGTAAAAAATCTATCTTCTTTTTTTTGCAGGGCAAAGATAGATAAGAATCGGGGGAGGAAAGATAAATACCTGAAAACTTTTACCAACCGGGCATAAAATTCAATCCCCAGACACCCTTGCTGATTCCCTTGTGAATAAAAGGAAAAGCAAAATAGGGTTCAAGCACCATAGCACCAAAGAGGTTGATGCGCATGCTGGCTCCTGTGCTGAAAACCGGGAATCTTTTACCGCTGCTTATTTTGTCTGGATCGAGGGTAATATCTTTGCTTTTATTCCATGCCAGTCCGCCATCAAAAAACAAAGCTGCCTCAGTGAATAAGAATCCAGACGTTATTAATGCCAGGCGTTTTGGGCCGGTCAATGGAAGACGGATTTCGGCTGATGTCAGCCCAATTCGGCTTCCAATAAGCATATTTGCCAGCGATTCATCTTCCAGAAACATTTCATTGCTGTTTAAACTTCTTGATGTATAACCCCTTACAAATCCGGGATAACCCAGAAACATAGGGTAGAACAGGTTATCGCCGGAATTTTTTCCATACCGACCGTAATGGATGAGCCTAAACGCGAAAGAGAAAGGTTTTGCAAAAAAATATTGCCTGTAATCAGCATAAGCAGAAGAAAGATTCATCGCGCCGAAGTATTGATCAGCCTGCAGCCGAAAACGGTGCCCCATCATTGGAGATGCCAGGCCAAAATACGAATTATCACTCACATACGCTGCTGATAGTTTCTGCAGGTTAAAACCATCAGGCTCATCTTCTTTCAGGCGATCACGCTTCTGCCCTACTAAATAACCACCCTGGTAATAGTTCGTGAAGGCATCAATCCGATAATAATAAATCGAGGCTGAAGCTGCTGCTTCGAATCTTCGTATGGTGGAAACCGGAAACCATGCAAAAAATGAAACCTGGTCTTCAAAGGTTCTGACATTGATCAATTGCACAACCTCAGCAATCCTCGGCTCTCCAGGAGTTCCGATATTTTCAAATCCATAACTCAGTCCCGAGTAGCGATAAGGGATATGAGAAACTCCTCCTCCCCATTTGATTCTTCGCTTTTGGTTCATATATGCTACCTGGGCACCAAAATCATAAATTTCGCCATTGAGGGCAGCCATGGTGTATAACTGATGGGTACCTAATATATCTCCAAACAACATAAATATTCCTCCGGCCATACCAGTGCCATAAGCACTTGCAGAAACTCCCACGCCGGTGTTCCCGATGTAGTCCAGCTTGAAACGCGGACTATATGGCCGCACTGAAAAAGAATCAGAAGGATAAACCGGCGCACTTAAATTTTGTCCCAGGTTATTGTCAACTATAGAGTTAATTCCACGCTGCATGGGCGGCAAGGTGGCGGCTGTGAAATCAATTACATCCGGATCAATTTCCATACGAAAAAATTCATCAGTCCCTGCCGAAAAAATGGTATAGTTGCCTTTTTCAAAATAAGAATATGCGAGTGTAGTATTGTTCCAGGATATGCTAATGGCTGGCGATAATGCCGTTATTCCACTGATTCCGGTTTTATAATCGGTAAGTTGATTGACTTTCCCTGTGTTGATATCATATTCGTACAAGTTGCGCAGCCCGTCGCGGTTTGAAAGAAAATACACGAATTTTCCATCCTGAGAAAAAACAGGATTGAGATTGTCTGCACCATTAAAAACCGGTAATACAGTAATTTGATGTGGATTAGAAATGTCAAGAATTCCAATATTGAAATTATAATTGATTTCATTGCTCATGTCGCCAGGCTGCCTGCGGTCAGTGGCAAAAACCAAATGCTTACTATCAGGCGACCAAGACGGATGCACATAAGAATGATAATCATCCGTCAAAGTTGTAATTTTGCCTGTTTCCATGTGATACATATAAAGGCCCGAACGTCCGTTTCGCTGTCCGGTAAATACGATCATTTCACCATTGGGTGACCAGGACGGATTATTGATTGCAGAAATATTTTCAAACTCAAGGAGCAGTGGTTTTCTTCTTCTTTCCACGTGTGTGATAGCAAGTTTGTTTTTTCCTTTGCTCACCACCACATAGGCAAAATTTTTACTGTCGGGCGACCAGCTACCCACGGATTCGAAAAAGTTGAATCCGTCAATATCCTGGCTGCGTGAATGACTTGTGAGGCGCTGTTTTATTCGTCCGGTGGAGGCATCGGCAAGGTAAAGGTCAAGAGTGAAAAGTCGCTTTTCGGAAAAAAATGCTATGTATTTCCCATTGGGACTGAGTGAAGGTGAAATATTCATTTCTCCTGCATTACGGTCAAAAATCAAACGTTTTCCTACCAATTGCCTTCCAGAGTCGGCCAGAAAAGGAGCATAATGTTCTTCGAGCGATTTTTTCCACATATCTGATATTTCTTCATGCGTCTTGTTCAGTACCTTTTTAAATGCTATCTCATGTCCAATCAGGGCAGTCTGGTAGAATAGCGGCTGAATAATGGTATCGCCCCAGGTTCCTGCCACAAACGACCAAAACGAATGCCCGAATCTGTAAGGATTGTACTTGTATTGACGGGTTATTTGTTTTATTGTTGGAAAATCGTTGCTTGCCAATGCATCGCGCATAATCATTGCAGTATGTGCATCAATACTGCCAACTGACAGATACTCAGCCATGCCTTCAACCATCCATAATGGAAGGTTCTGTATGTTTCGCAGCGAAAGAGAATCATCCTTCATCAACATATTGAACTGGAAAGCATGCACCAGTTCATGTCCCAATACGTGATTGGTTTGCGCGTTGGTTTCAAGCATTGGCATGACAATCCTGTTTTTCAACGCTTCAGTAACACCCTGTGTTCCTATCGAAATAGAGCTGTTTACTGCTGTGGTTTGCTGAAATTCGGGATGCGATTCGTAGATGATAACAGGATTGCGGAAAGGGATGGTATCCCTGAAAATTTTCTGGTGCCTTTTATACCATTTTTCACCCAGATTGCCCAACAGGGATACTACTGAATCATCAGTGAGATAATGGTATATGTCAAAATTCGGGGTTTGATAAACGCTGAAGTCAAATGTGCGGTAACTTGGTTTGTTTTGCCCAAAACTTTGAGCAAACAAGTCATAAGACATTAGAAACAGGATGAAAATAGCTGTTAAAATTGTTGGTTTAATTTTACGAGCGAGTATGGTTTTCATAGCTGAAGGCATCTTTTAAAAAATTTCAGGAGCTGGTAAATGCCTCAAAATATATGCCAACACATTCATGGTGTACAATAAATTCGGGCTTGTCATACCATCAGGACGGATTGGGTGTTAATCGGTTTTGTTAATTGCCTGGAACGAGAAATTGCTAATCAAAAGAATATTTCTAACTTTGCCCCCCTTAATAAAAAAACCACGGGTTGTGGACTACAGGCGGCAATTTCAGATATCGTTTGGCGGTTTAAAGCTTGGAAATCACCGGTTTGAATTCGAAATTGACAACAGGTTCTTTGAAGCATTTGAGTATTCGGAATATAAAACAGGATCGCTCAATGTAATTGTAGACATGGAGAAACAGCAACGCATGCTTATTCTGGCTTTCTCCGTTACAGGAACAATTGATGTGGTTTGTGACCGCTGTCTCGGTATATTTCCACTCGAAATTAAAGGGGAAAACAATCTTTTTGTAAAATTTGGCAGCGATAACCATGAGGAAAGTGACGATGTGGTTGTAATCCCTGAAGGTGAAACACGTTTCGATGCAGGGCACTATATTTACGAATATATCGTACTTTCGGTTCCAATACGTCATATTCACCCTGAATCTGAAGATGGTACAAGCGGGTGCGATCCGGAAGCTTTAAAAAAACTTTCGGAACTGAAATCCAGAGAACATACTGATCCACGCTGGGAAGTTTTAAAAAAACTAAAGAAGTAATTTTAATTTTTATTTGATATGCCACATCCAAAACGAAAGTCTTCCACAACGAGAAGAGACAAAAGAAGAACCCATTATAAAGCGGTGAAACCTACACTGATCGTTTGTTCTAATTGCGGTGCACCGGTACTTTATCACAGGGTTTGCCCTGAGTGCGGTTACTACAAAGGAAGGTTAACCATCGAAAAAGCTGCTACAGCTTAACCCATCATAATCCGATTGTCAAAAAATTACAGCAGCCCTGGCAATTGCCCTGGCTTTTTATTGTTTTATGCAATCCATATATGAATTTGAATTTAGAAAAGTTTTATGAGAATTGGTCTTGATATAATGGGAGGCGATTTTGCTCCAAAAGCAACCCTCTCAGGCGCTGTTCTGGCAAGACAAACATTAGACAGCAGCGATGATATAGTGTTGATCGGCAACGAGGAACTTATTCGTGATGAACTGGAAGCTATGAACAGCAATCCCGAAAATTTCATCATTGTTCACGCCGATGAGGTAATTGAGATGGGTGATTCACCAACCAAAGCACTTATCCAAAAACCAAATTCGAGTATTGCCGTCGGATTCAGAATGATGAAAACCGGCGAAATAAGTGCTTTTAGCAGTGCCGGGAGTAGTGGTGCCATGCTTGTAGGATCTATCTATTCAGTAAATACCATTCAGGGCATAATCCGCCCCACCACTACTGCTATAATACCCAAGGTGGAAGGAGGATTTAACATTCTCCTGGATGTGGGAACCAATCCTGATGCCAAACCCGATGTAATGTACCAGTTTGGAATATTAGGATCACTCTTTGCTGAGTTTGTTCATCATATCAAAAATCCAAAAGTAGGCTTGCTGAACATTGGAGAAGAAGAAAAAAAAGGAAGTCTTTTGGCACAATCCACCTATCATTTGATGAAGGGATCGGATGATTTCAACTTCGTGGGAAATATTGAAGGTCGCGATCTCTTTAAAGACAAAGCCGATGTGATTGTATGTGATGGCTTTACAGGTAATATTGTACTCAAACAGGCGGAAGCATTTTACAGGATACTTATTAAGAGAGGAATTCGTGATGAATACCTGGATCGTTTCAATTATGAAAATTATGGAGGAACACCTGTTCTTGGTGTTAATGGAACAGTCATCGTAGGACACGGAATCTCGAATGATAAAGCAATCAAAAACATGATTTTACTTGCCAAAGAGGTGCATGAGGCTGGTTTGTCGCAAAAAATCAAAGAAGCATTGGTTCGCCATTCATTAAGTAATAAATCAGCCGACGAAATCTAAACCTGTTTGTTATGAACCAGATCAAAGCTGCTATTACCGGAATTGGTGCCAACATACCCGATTATATCCTGACAAACGATGAACTCAGCCGTATGGTTGATACTTCTGACGAATGGATTATGACACGTATTGGGATTAAGGAACGCCACATCATCAAAGGGCAGAAAGGATCTTCAGACGTTGGTTATAAGGCTGTAAATCAATTGCTTGAAAAAACAGGAACCCATCCATCCGAAGTAGATATGCTGGTGTGTGCGACCGTAACTCCTGATAGACAATTCCCTGCTACAGCCAACATCATCAGTGATAAATGTGGCATTAAAAACGCATTTAGTTTTGACCTGAATGCAGGTTGTTCCGGTTTTCTGTATGCCCTTGCCTCTGCCTCCAAATTCGTTGAAACAGGTTCGCGTAAAAAAGTTGTAGTAGTCGGTGCCGAAAAAATGTCATCCATAGTTGATTATACCGATCGTACAACCTGTCCTATCTTTGGCGATGGCGCAGGCGCTATATTGCTGGAACCCACTACCGAAAATGTTGGAATCATTGATACTATACTGCAAAGCGATGGGACAGGCAATATTCATCTTCACCAAAAAGCAGGTGGATCAGAAAAACCCGCCTCACACGAAACCGTTGACGCACGCGAACATTTTATTTATCAGGAAGGACAGGCTGTTTTTAAATGGGCAGTTTCAAAAATGGCAGATGTTTCCGTTGAAATTATGCAGAAACACGGCCTGACTCCCGAAACACTTCATTGGCTCGTGCCGCATCAGGCCAATATGCGCATTATTGAAGCAACAGCGCATCGCATGAAACTTGACAGAAGCAAAGTAATGATAAACATTCAGAAATACGGAAACACTACTGCCGGAACGCTTCCCATTTGCCTGTGGGAATGGGAAAAACAACTACATAAAGGAGATAACATTATTCTTGCCACTTTTGGTGCTGGTTTTACCTGGGGTGCTATGTATTTAAAGTGGGCTTATTAAAGGATTAAGCCTGTATTATGTTTTTTTGTGTATCTTAAGTTATTAATCTCCTGTGCATTAAATACCTTCTATTTCCCATTTCCCAAACCTGAAAACCATCAATTCTTTGATTCCGGCAGCCCTGATCACATCAATGGCATATGGATATTCCCTATTCAGGTCTTCAGGGGCATGGGCATCAGAACTGAGAGTAACAGGAATATTCAGTTCCCTGATCCTTTTCAGAACCTTCAGGTTGGGAAACAACTCATTACAACGTCCTTTATAAATACCCCGGGTGTTTACCTCCACAATACAGTTGTATTGTTTGACCACTTCCAGCGATTCATACAGCATTGATAGGTACCAGGTATCGTTGATACTGAAAAATCTTTCTTTGTTATGCATCTTAATCTTATCAAAATGAGCGATGATATCAGGCGCCTGACTTTCGACCATCAGATTCATCTGATCGAAATAAGTTCGCACTGCAAGCCTGGCATTGCCGCCAAAAAGCCTGGCCAGGCCGTCATCAAAGGTGTTGCTTTCAGGACCGTCAATGAACCATAATTCATTACCAGACAAGGATCGAAGCAAATGAATCCCACCAATGACAAAATCAAGTCCGGCACGCTTCTTCCAGAAATCAAAATTATCCATCAGCTTCGGTATAAAATCAATTTCCATCGAAAGATAAATTTCTATCTGGGAAGCATATTCATAGCTCAGAGAGCGGATAGTACTGCAATACTCATCGACCTGGTCGTTCCGTAGTGCGAAATTATTTTCGAAAGGAAGCGGCGCATGACTTGAAAAACCGATTACTGAAAAGTTGTTGTTAACAGCAGCTTTAACAAAATCAGATGGGGGCCGGTTCCCATCGCAAAACGTAGAATGCGTGTGGTGGTTGAACCATTTGATCATCGTTCAGATATTTTATACAGTTTATCGGAGCGGCGTACAGTATCATTGACAGGAATTGAGCAAATTTCACCTTTCACTGATTGGCTCGCAGGTTTTTCGTCTACTCTTATTTCTGTCACAACACCTTCGGCCACGCCAGTGGTGGGACCCAGAATTACGTATTGATCGCCAATGTTGAGTGATCCGCTTTCAATGGTAATTTCTGCCACTCCGGCCCTGGCAAAATAGTTGGTGATCTTTCCAATGTAAATTTTACGCCGTGTGGCTTTTGAGCCATACACATTGGTCCATTCCGGAAGTGTTCTGCCCAGATAATATCCTTCCCAATATCCACGGTTATACACCTGGTTAAGCCGAGCGTTCCAGTGCATGATCTTTTCCTGATTATAGGTTCCATCCAGGATTGAATCAATCGCTTCACGATAGCATTGAGTAACCGTTTTCACATATTCCGGAGCACGGCCCCGACCTTCAATCTTAAACACACTCACCCCGGCATTAACCAACTGGTCGAGGAAGTCAATGGTTTTCATATCTCTGGGAGAAAGAATAAAATGGTTATCAATGTTCAGATCTACTTCATCATCATAGTCACGGATCCGGTATTCCCGGCGGCAGGGCTGATAACAAGCTCCCCGGTTGGCTGATTGATTGAATATATCCTGACTGAGGTAGCATTTTCCCGAAACAGCCATACACATGGCACCATGCACAAAAAGCTCGATGTCTATAGTTTTGCCAGAGGGTCCGGTAATATTTTCTTCTGTTATACTTCGGGTAATACGACTTACCTGATTGAGACTAAGTTCGCGTGCCAGCACCATTACATCTGCGTAGCGGGAATAAAAACGTACGGTTTGCAGATTGCTGATGTTACACTGAGTGGAAATATGAATTTCCATGCCGCGGCTGCGGGCATATTCCATGACTGCAATATCGGAGGCAATGATAGCGCTGATGTTATAATGAGTAGCAGCATTTATCACATCCTTCATATATTCGTGCTCTTCATCGTAGATCACTGTGTTCACTGTCAGGTAGCTTTTTACTCCATGCTCCCGGCAAATAGCTGTAATCTGTGCAAGATCATCGAAATTAAAGTTCATTGAAGAGCGTGCCCGCATATTCAGTGTTCCCACGCCAAAGTACACCGCGTCTGCTCCACCATTGATTGCAGCCATGAGGCTCTCATAAGAACCGGCTGGCGACATGATCTCAATTTTCTTGTTTTGTAGGTTCATAAAATATGATTCATGGCTTAAACTTATAGCGGAAAGGAAAAGTCAGAAGGGCTTTTTGCCTGTAAAAAAATGAAAACACGGAACCACTTTTTCATTCTGAAGCTTTCTGCTTTTCGTTTCCTGATTCAAAATTATTTCTTATTGTACAAGCTCATCGTTCTGTCTATGCCTGATATTACAAAACTTTTAATCATATCAACAGCCAACGTTACCCTTGGTTTTAGCAATTCCACTTCAGCCGGGCTCCAGCGTCCCAGTACATATTCTATCTGAAAGCCCCTGGCAAAATCATTGCCGATACCCACCCGCAGACGTGGAAAATAAGTGGTTCCGAGAATTTCAATAATATGATTTAATCCGTTGTGTGAACCGCCGCTTCCGCCTGGTTTCATTCGCAGTATTCCTGGTTCAAGGTCAATATCATCGTTAACCACCAACAAATTTTCAATAGATATTTTTTCAGCCTCAAGCCAATATCTGACAGCCTTTCCGCTAAGATTCATATAAGTTGACGGCTTGATCAGTGTAAGGTGTTTCCCCTTATATTTTGCTTTGGCTACTGAAGCATATCTGCCTGAATTAAAAGAAGTATCAAGATTTGATGCCAACGCATCAAGTACCACGAATCCAATATTGTGGCGTGTTTCGGTGTATTCATCACCAATGTTTCCTAATCCGGCAATAAGAAATTTCACATCAATGTAATTTAATAAAAAAACCGCCTGGAAAGATTTGCACCAGAGCAATCCATTATTTTAAGGATGCATAGCTCAAGCCTTCCGGACGGTTTTCTTGGAAAGTAAGATTTACTCCTTATTTTCAGTTTCACCTTCCCTGGCTTCAGCAGATTCTTCTTCAGCAGAAGCTGCCAGTGTTCTGGAGGTACGTACTGTCAGAACCAGGGCACTTTGAGGATCAAGAAATTCAATATCGGGGACCTTCAGGTCAGAGATTTTGAAAACGTCGCCAATATCAAGTGTCGTGATATCAATCTCAACGTGTTCCGGAATGTTTTCCACAAGACCTTTTACCATGAATTTGTTAAATTTCTTCACCAATTTACCCCCGCGTAACACTCCTTTTGAGGTTCCGACAATTTTCACAGGAACTGCAATTTTCACAGGCTTACCAGGTGTAATTTCAAAAAAATCGGCATGAAGCAGCGAATCAGTAACAGGATGATACTGTACATCCTGCAAGATTGTGTGGTGCGTTTTTCCGCCTATTTCAAGTTTGACAAGATGTGCGTCGGGTGTAAAAAGAATCGGCTTGAAAGCTTTTTCTTCCATCACAAAGTGAATTTGTTCATTTCCGCCATAAAGCACACATGGCACAAGGCCTTCTTTTCTTGCTTTTTTAGCATCTTTTTTCCCTACGTTCCCGCGGGGGGAACCGCTCAATGATACTGTTTTCATTTCATTAAATTTTGTTAAGAGATTAGAATTTGAATAACGAGCTGATAGATTCAAAATTATGTACTCTTGAAATCACATCAGCTAAAAGTTTAGCTGTAGTAAGAACCTTTATTTTTGAGCTTTGTTTGCTAAGCGGGATGGTGTCAGTAACCACAACTTCGGTGAATACTGAATTCTCAATATGTTCATAAGCATGGTCGGTAAATAACGGATGGGTGCAAAAACCCCTTACGCTGTTTGCTCCGTTTCCGATCATCAGCGATGCTGCTTTGGTAATGGTATTGCCGGTATCAATAATATCGTCAATCAACACGACATCTTTACCCCTTACATCACCGATCAGTGCCATGGTTTCTATTTCATTGGGTTTGGTGCGTTGCTTGTAACAGATCACAAACCCGGTGTTTAGCATCTTTGCATAAGCTGCTGCTCTGCGAGTACCACCAGTGTCGGGAGAAGCCATCACCAGGTTGGGTAAATTCATTTGTTTGATATAAGGAACAAAAATTGACGATGCGAAAAGATGATCAACCGGAACATCAAAAAAGCCCTGGATCTGATCAGCATGCAAATCAATGGTGATGATACGTTGCACGCCTGCAGCAGTCAACAAATTGGCAATCAGCTTGCTGGCAATTGAAACGCGAGGTTTGTCTTTTCTGTCCTGCCGTGCAAACCCAAAATATGGAATCACTGCAACTATATGCTTTGCCGAGGCACGTTTTGCAGCGTCAATCAGCATAAGCAGTTCAAAAAGATTGTCGGCCGGCGCAAAAGTTGATTGTACAATAAAAATTTCGTGACCTCGTATATTTTCCTCAAAAGAAGGCTGGAATTCTCCATCGCTAAACTCTGTAAGTATAATGTCTCCAAGTTTTTTACCATAATTTTCTGCGATTTTTTCAGCAAGGTACCGTGAAGCTCTTCCTGAAAAAATATTGACAACTGACGACATGATATCTGGTTTTTGGGGAATTACCGGCTTCGGATTATGGCGGCAAAGCTACAAATATTTTTATGTTTTGAAAACTCTTTCTGTTGCGGGCGGTCACAGAGCCTTAACTAACTATAATACAACACATTTAATCATCAGTATTTAAATCAGATACGATTCTTGCATTGATCAATTGCAGAATTAGGTTTTTTATATCTTTGCATCGCTTTTTAAAAACAAGTTCTTTAATAGCCCGGATGGCGGAATAGGTAGACGCGTTGGTCTCAAAAACCAATGGGGTAATTCCCGTGCCGGTTCGATTCCGGCTCCGGGTACGGCTGCATCAAAGCTTTCATTTGTTGAAAGCTTTTTTTATTTTATTAAATAAATCACCTCGGATTTCGTTTCCCATCTGTATCACCTATACTTCAGACTCACATGAAAGCTTCTTCACCCCGGTATATAATTTACTTACCTGTTATAGTTGCCCTTGCGCTCATTTCTGGAATTTATCTCGGAGTTAAACTGGTCAGGATTTCAGCGGATAATGAGACTCCTATTTCCCTGATTCAACTTCCCAGGTACGATAAGATAAACGATGTGATTCGCTTTATTCTTCAGGATTACGTGGATCAGGCAGATCGCGAATTGCTTCAGAATGATGCGATTGAAGGAATGCTTGAAAATCTTGATCCGCACTCGCAATTTATCAGTGCAGAAGATTTTGCTGAAGTTAATGATCCTTTGTTGGGTGCTTTTGAAGGAATTGGCATACAATTCAGGATGGAAAAAGATACCTGTACTGTAATCCAGACCATCGTTGGAGGACCTTCGGAAAAAGCTGGCCTGATGGCTGGTGACCGCATCGTTATGGTGGATGACAGCCTGGTTGCAGGCGTAGGGATGAAAGACCGCGATCTGGTTCGAATGCTCAAGGGCGAAAAAGGTTCAAAGGTAAAGGTGGGTATTTTCCGGCGAAAAGCCAGCGGATTGATTGAATTTATCATTACCCGCGATGTGATACCAACATATAGTGTTGATGTAGCATATATGGTAAACGACTCTGTTGGATATATCAAACTGAGTAAATTTTCAGCCACAACACATCAGGAAATGTTGAATGCAATGAGTGAGCTTACAGAAAAAGGGATGCAAAAGTTGATATTCGATTTGCGGGGAAATTCAGGTGGTTTTCTGCAAACCGCTATTACACTGGCCGATGATTTTCTCGAAAAGGATCAAATTATTGTCTATACCGAAGGGCACAATCGTCCCCGCCAGGTAGTTGCAGCCACTGGCGAAGGATCATATAAAAATCTTCCAATCGTCATTATGATTGACGAAGGATCGGCTTCAGCAAGCGAAATAATTGCAGGTGCGATACAAGATAATGACCGGGGTTTGGTTGTTGGCAGGCGCTCATTTGGTAAAGGACTGGTTCAGGAACAATTAAACCTTTATGATGGCTCAGCTGTAAGACTTACCGTGGCAAGATATTTCACGCCGACTGGGCGTAGTATCCAGAAGCCTTATGAAAATGGGACTGAAGAGTATTATCATGAATTTTATGATCGAATGCTAAATGGGGAATTGGACGATCCCTCGAATATCAAATTTGATGACTCATTGAAATATATCACTCCGGGCGGACGGACTGTGTATGGCGGAGGTGGAATTATGCCTGATATCTACGTTACCGTTGAGCGGGAAGAGAAACTTCGTTATTTTAATCAGGTTGCCAACCAGGGGCTGATTTACCAGTTTGCTTTCGACTACACTGATGATCAACGCGAAAAACTTGCACAGTTCCGAAACATAGATGATTACTTGCGTAATTTCAGGATCTCTGACCAGATTTTCAATGACTTTGTTTCGTTTGCGGCATCACAGGATGTAAAAAGTACCCAGGCAGCAATCATGGGCTCAAAACAAAGAATTGAACACATGCTCAAGGCGTTCATTGCACGTAATATTTTTGACGATGCAGGATTTTACCCCATCTTTTTGGAAACCGATAAAACCTTCCTGAAGGCAAAAGAGGTTATATTTGACCTGGAATCAGGCGCTCCGGTTTCTGTTATACAACCTCAGCTAATTACTCAACAGTAACTGACTTTGCAAGATTTCTGGGCTGGTCTACATTACAACCTCTCATTACGGCAATGTGGTAAGAGAGTAATTGCAAAGGAATGGTTGCAACCAGAGGAGAAAATAATTCATCTGTTACAGGTACCTCGATGGAATCATCAGCCATTTCTTCAATTGTTGTATCTCCTTCATTTACAATAGCTATCACAACTCCTTTCCGCGCCTTGACTTCCTGGATGTTGCTGGCGACCTTATCATAAATTGTCTTGTTTGTAGCTATCACTACAACCGGCATCTCTTCATCAATCAAAGCAATTGGGCCGTGTTTCATTTCGGCAGCAGGATAACCTTCAGCATGGATGTATGAAATCTCCTTAAGTTTTAAGGCGCCTTCAAGTGCAACAGGGAAATTACAGCCGCGGCCAAGATAGAGGGCATTATTTCTGTCCTTGAATTTTGCCGCCAGTTTACTGATTTGATCATTGGTTTGTAAGACCTTTTCAACTTTGCCGGGAATAGTGTCCAGTTCATGAAGCAGTTGGTGAAATCTTGTGTGGGAAATAGAACCCCGCTTGTTGGCCAGCCTTAATGCAAGCATTGACAGAATGATTACCTGAGCGGTAAAAGCCTTGGTGGATGCGACCCCAATTTCCGGACCGGCGTGTGTAAACGAACCAGCATGTGTGGCGCGGGCAATAGAACTGCCTACAACATTGCAAATGCCAATAATAGTGGCGCCTTTTGATTTCGCAAGTTCAATAGCGGCCAGGGTATCAGCTGTTTCTCCTGACTGGGATATAGCAATCACCACATCGTCTTCGTAAATTACCGGATTTCTGTAACGGAATTCTGAGGCATATTCAACCTCCACAGGAATTCGCGCCAATTCTTCAAGAAGATATTCTCCAACCAGTCCTGCGTGCCACGAAGTACCACAGGCAACGATAATGATCCTGCGGGCATTGATCAGTTTCTGCTCGTAATCCAGAATTCCACCCAAAGCAACGATGCCTTCATTGAGTTTGATCCTGCCCCGCATGCTGTCTCTGATTGACTTTGGCTGCTCATAGATCTCTTTCAACATAAAGTGATCGAATCCGCCTTTTTCAAGCTGGCTGAGATTCAACTCCAGTTTTTGAATATAGGGTGTTTTCTCAATGTTGGCAATAGTTCTGATTTTCAATCCCTGATGGCGGTGTATGATGGCAATTTCCTCATCATCAAGATACACTACATCACGTGTATATTCAACAATAGGTGTAGCATCGGAGGCAACAAAAAACTCATTTTCACCAATTCCCACTACCAAAGGACTGGCTTTGCGGGCGGCAATGATCATATCGGGTTCATCTTTTGAAAGGATTACAATCGCATAAGCTCCTACCACCTGGTTTAATGCAATTTGTAAGGCCGAAACCAGGTTTACTTTTTCATTCACCTGAATGTCTTCAATTAAATGAATGAGTACTTCGGTGTCGGTTTCACTTTTAAACACATAACCACGGCTTAGTAATTCCTGTTTCAGAGGAGTATAGTTTTCAATGATCCCGTTATGAATAATGGCCAGGTTGTTGGTCGGTGATGAGTGCGGATGTGCATTTACATGGTTGGGGGCACCATGGGTTGCCCAGCGGGTGTGTGCCATACCGATTTTACCTGTAACATTTTTATCTTTAATGAATTTTTCCAGATCCTCTACCTTACCCTGGTGTTTGTATACGCGCATATCACCATCCAGCAAAGCAACACCAGCACTGTCATATCCGCGATATTCCAATCGTTTCAAACCCTTGATCAGTAATGGGTAAGCTTGCCTGTATCCCATATAAGCCACGATTCCGCACATATGCTGTAATTTTTATTTCGAACGGCAAAAGTAGGGTAAATTAAACAATCACGACAGAAAAGAAGTCAACCTATATTATTCTCAGCAATCCGGCCGAAGACTAATCAATCTTAGTATAGGTAATCTTAAGCCGGATTTTTCCTGATTCAGTGCCGGAGCCATTTAAAACGACTCTTTGCGGAACAGATGATGCGCCTGGAATCAGCATGGCCAGACCAAAATCTTCAGTATCAGGACTCAGAATACGTTGTTGGATATAACGGCTTAAGCGAAAGGAATATTGAGATTCACCAGAGTAAAAACCACCAAAATAACTGTCGCCTTCATACTGGTCGTCTAGAAGTGTTGTATTTCCTTGATCATCTGTTAACTTCCCAATAATCAAACGCGAAGGATTATTAAAAGCAGAAGCTGGTTCATGATTGGTAAAAATCAATTTGGCTTCATTAATTGAAATATTTGATCCTAATGAAGCAATTGTCGGAAAACGCAAATAAGTTTTTACTCCCCCAAGTGGTTGCAAATAAATTTTATTACTACCCTGGGTGGTGTCGCCAAAAATAATTTGCTGTTTAAGGAGATCTTCAGCATCAGTATAGTCGTAATGATTGTAGTGTCCATACCGGCCTCCTGCATTGGATATCAGGAAATTGTACTGCAGTGAGTCTTCTTCGTTATTGTGATAATACACCTTCAAACTGGTAAGGTCGCTGATCAGGTTGTAAGAAAGCAGAGCACCTTTTCCAGATTCATTAACCGGGTCGGCTGTTATATAAATACCTTTGAAAAACTGCCGGAAATTTTCATTTGACGCGAAATTATCGCTGGTGGCTGATAACAATTTGGAAGCAAGTATGCCTCCTTCATTTAATGCAATCCTCAGGTATGGTGCTGTTTTTACAGTGTCAACGAGGATACTGTCAATATAAGGGATTGTCTGTTCAAATCCGAATTGTGATCCGAAGGCAGTTACTTGGTTCGAATAATAAATACTGTCAACATGAATATTTTCAGTCATTTCGAATACACGAAAAGTCTGTGTGGTTGCTGAATCGCCGTACATCCCAGAAAAAGCCAGTGTGAGTATAATGGAATCAATGGCGGCACCTTCCCCAAAGTCAATCTGTAATGAACTCAATCGTAGTTCTGTGTAAATACTGGCAGTTGTTTTCCCAAAAACCGGATCAAAAAAACTTCCCAGTATACTTGTTGCCATTTCATCTGTCCTTAATGAATCTTCCCGCACAGAATATGCCGTGACGGAAAATGTATCGGAAACAAAAACCATGAGTTCTTCTCCGGGAGGTTGAATATTCAACCCGATCAGATCATTCTCGTCAGAACAGGATATAATGAAAATTGCAATCAAAAATAGCACAACGAGTAAAAGTGCGCCTGGTTTATTCAGTTTATTCAAAGGAAAGAATTTTTAGTATTTCTTATGGTTATGAATGGCAATATCAGTCTCTTCTTCCGTGAGGAGTTCGTTATAAAAGTTGTTGTATACTTCAATATAATCATCGCCTGTTTGAAAAGGAAGTATGGGTTTTCCTGATTCATGCATATATTGATATACCTCAGGATGCAATTGTTGACTTCCCACAACCAATGCATCTGAGTTATCAATGGCTGCTTTCATCATACTAACGTAAGAGGGCTTTTTATAGTGTTTAAGATGTTTTGCAGTGATACCAGGAAGTTTAATTTTGGTTGAGAAATCTTTGTTGAGGTTTTCTTCAAATTCGTCATTGTACAACGAAAAAATCACTTTTGAATCAGAAAAAACAGGATTGTCGCGATAAGCTGTTTTCACATATAAAGGAACCAGGCTTCCCATCCAGCCATGACAATGAACAAGATCGGGCGGCCAGCCAAGTTTTTTAACAGTTTCCAGCACCCCTCGCGAGAAAAAGATGGCTCTTTCGTCATTATCTTTGAAAAACTTACCTGTTTTATCTCTGAAGATAAACTTCCGGTCGAAATAATCATCGTTATCAATGAAATAAACCTGCATTCTGGCTAACTGAATAGAAGCAACCTTGATAATGAGCGGATGATCGTTGTCGTTAATAATCAGGTTCATGCCCGATAAACGAATGACCTCATGTAATTGGTTCCTGCGTTCATTAATGTTGCCAAAACGCGGCATAAAGGTTCTGATCTCGCGTCCTCTTTCCTGTATGCCCTGGGGTAGGTGCCTTGAAATCAAGCCCATCTGGCTTTCTTTCATAAAAGGAGTAATATCGTGCGAAACGTAAAGAACTTTGACTTTTTCCATTTTTTGTTGTACCTCGTGAAAAGATTTGCAAAGATATTAAAAAATTTTTCCATACAGGACAAATTCAGTTCCTGGCATTGATTCTCAAAATATTAAACCAAATGATCTGTTATCCGGCTGGGAAAAAATAAAAATCAAGTAATTTCGCAGCTTTATTAATGGATTTAGCTCCCCTGAATCTTTGTTTGTCTGACACAACTTTCATAATACTCTTCTACAAAATGCGCAAGATTGAAAAGCACCCGATCCTTGAAATTCGTACCGGCGAAAAGCACAATTTCCGTTTTAATGGCCAACTGATCGAAAGCGAAAAAGGCTTTACCATTGCAGCAGCGCTTCACCAGGCAGGATTTCCGGTTCACAGCCACAGCCTTAAAAACCGTGAACGCAGTCTGGAATGTGGCATTGGAAAATGTGGTGCCTGCGAGATGCTGATTGATGGGCAGATCAAAAGAATTTGTATCACTACGGTTGATGGAATCAAAGAAGTGAGTGAAATTCCAAGGGATTATGCACCACCGGTGGTTGATTACAGGCAGGATGTTCCCTTTTGGGTATACAAAACCCAGGTGGCAATCATTGGAGCCGGACCTGCAGGGCTTGCAGTCAGAGAAAAACTGAATAACCATGGCATCGAAAATATAGTAATTGATAATAATGATACTATTGGCGGGCAGTTTACCATGCAAACCCATCAGTTTTTCTTTTTTGAGAAAGAAAAGAAATTTGGTGGGATGCGTGGATTCGATATCGCAAAAACCCTTGCAGGCGATAATCATGATGGCATCTTCCTGAATTCTACCGTTTGGGATATTCTCGAAGGCAAACGACTTGCAGTAAAAAACATCCGGACAGATGAAATTTATTATATTGATGCGGATTATCTTGTTGTTGCCACAGGAGCAGTACCTTTTATGCCAACTTTTGAGAATGACGATCTTCCCGGTGTCTACACAGCCGCTGTGGTTCAAAAAATGATGAATAATGAGTTTACACTTCTGGGTAAAAACGTTCTTACTATTGGTGCCGGAAATATCGGGTATCTGACCTCTTACCAGTTAATGCAGGCTGGGGCAAGAGTTAAAGCCATTCTTGAAGCACAGCCTTTTGAGGGTGGATTCCCTGTTCAGGCCAACCGAGTTCGAAGACTCGGAATCCCAATCATGCTCTCCCATATGCTGCTTAAAGCTATCCCTAACAATGACCGTGACGGAATTGCCGGCGCAGTAATTGCAGAATGTAAGCATTTTCAGCCCATCCCGGGTACTGAAAAAACCATTGAAGGAATTGATGCAATCAATATTTGCACAGGACTTGTTCCTGACGACCAACTTTTGATCAAAGGCAATGACATTTTTGGCCGCAAATGTTATGGTGCCGGCGATGCCATCCGGATTGGTGAAGGAACCTCAGCGGTATTGCGCGGAAAACAGGTAGCCTTCGAGATTCTCCAGGAAATGAACGAACGCTTTGATTACGATGCTTATCTGGCTGTTTCAAAAGAATACATTGATTCACAACAGCATCCGGTAAAAATTATTAAAGAACCTTATCTCCCTGAACCGGAACGCATGAATTCAAAACCTTTTATACAGATTGACTGCCTTTATGGTTTTGCCTGCAATCCATGCGAGTTCGCCTGCCCTCATGGTGCTATTACAAAAACCAGCACCAGCACTGTTCCACAAGTAGATTTTGATAAATGTGTTGGCTGCATGGATTGCGTATTTCAATGTCCCGGACTGGCTATATTTGGCTATAATCTTAAGAAAGATTGGCTTTTCCTGCCTATCGAATATTTTGTAGATGAAAAAACAGAGGTCTTCCTGGTGGATAATAACGGAAATATTTTAGGCGAAGGTATAGTGGAAAAAATCCTTAAAAAGCCAAACAAGACCCATATTGCCCGCATCCATTCCATTGATATTCATGGTGTTACTTTGAATAATGTCAGAGGTTTCATTGCTAAAAATGATTTCCCTGAGCCATTGAAAATGAAAAAAACAACCTATCGCAAAGAAGAAGAAACATACATATGCCATTGCGATGATGTTACACTGAAAGAAATACGTGATGTGATCGGCGACCGTCAATTTATTTCAGTGGATGAGGTGAAACATACTACCCGGCTGGGAATGGGCGCATGCCGTGGCAAACGTTGCATTAAAAGGTTAAAACAAACTCTTGCAGGCACCGGAATTTCTGTTGTCGGAGAACCCACTCCACGCGGGCCTCTTTCAAACCAGGTGTCATTGGGCGAGCTTTATCCTCGTCCGGCACCTGATAAAATCATCACAAATATTACCGGCAAAACCCCCGGGAAAGTTAAAGTTCAGACACTGATTGCAGGTGGAGGTATAGCAGGTAGTGCATTGTTCAGATACATGGCTGAAGAAGGCCTGAAGCCGACATTGATTAATTATGGGCGTGGAGCATCATGGCGCAATATTGCCGGTGGCAGACCAAATTTCAGCCTCCCTGAACTTTCGGATATTGCACGGCATAACCTCGACATTTTTAAGGAATTACAAAAAATCCGCAACATTGATTTTTTACCTATCCGCTACGTTACCTTCGCTCATAACGAATCAATGTACAAAGCCCTGGAAGCATCCATGGCATGGTCGAATGCACGGATGGTAGATCCAAAACAATTTAAGAAAGAAATTTCTCCTTATATAAACAATACATTGAGCACCTACATTTCTGCCCTGGTTACTGAAGATTGCTGGCAGGCAACACCCGGACGCGTGATTGATCTGATCAGACGGATAGGAATCAATAATGGTGGTGAAATCCTCGAGGATTGCAGGTTGGTAGATGTTATAAAAAATGGCAGGGGCTATATCGCTTTGGTTCAAAATCATGAAAAAGATTATATTGAGTTTTATACTCCGCATTTTGTGAATGCCCTCGGCCCAGAAGGCGAAATTTTTGCGCGTAAACTGGGCTATGAAACCGGTCTATTTCCAGTGAAGCATCAGGCTTTCATTACACGTCGTCTGCCTCTGTTGGGTGTGAATAACACACCACTTCCAATGCTCATTGACCGTCGTCATTACAAGGGATTTACTGCTGTATATGGGCAGCAACTGGCAGAAACCGGTCAGGTGATAGGATGTGCCTCACCTGCTGTTGAACCATCCGAAACAGATAAAAACCTGAAAATTAATTCCAAAGAGTTTATTGAGATTGTTGCTGAAGTATTTACAGATTGGATACCAAGTCTATCCTCTGTTGGTTTTCAGGCTGTGTGGGCAGGTTATTATGTAGAACCCCGGATGGTACTGGATGTTGATGCCGGATTGTTCGTTGGTATGCGTGGGCAGGGATTTATGCTCGGTCAGTACCTGGCAAAACTATACGTTGACAAACTTACCGGCAAAACCGTACCGTCGTATTTCACAAGAATGAACCTCCAGGGTGATGGATTACTTGAAAAAGCTTTCAAGTAATCCATTTTTATGGTAGCACATTTCCATTTCCCATGATTAGCAGAGGATTTATAACTAATTGTTTATCATCAAGATAAGCAGGAATATTGAAAAAATCATCTGATCTTCAACACGCGGGTTGAACAATCTGTAATAAGGCTTGTTATTTAGAATGTGTTTAAACAAAAAACATCTTGTTGAACTTTCTTAATAACTCATTGTTTATGATTACGAAGATAACATCCAGAGAATTGAAATTTACCGACCTGCCATATAGCTATGCTGCGCTTGAACCATACATTGATAAAATGACTATGGAACTTCACTACACTAAGCATCACAGGACTTATTATGATAAATTTATGGCAGCCATAAAAGGAACGGAGCTGGAAGAAAAAACACTTGAAGAAGTTTTTGCTAACGTCTCACAAGCCCCGGCGGTTATTAGAAATAATGGCGGCGGATTTTTTAATCACGATCTGTTCTGGAATATCATGTCGGATAATGCAGGCGGAGTTCCCCAGGGAGAGTTGGCTGAGGCAATAAACAAATTTTTTGGCTCATTTGAAAAATTTAAAGAATCATTCAGCGATGCTGCTTTAAACCGCTTTGGAAGTGGCTGGGCATGGTTGAGTGTAAAAAAAGACAAAACATTATGTGTGTGTTCCACACCAAATCAGGACAATCCTATGATGGATGTTGCCGAATGCCCGGGTTTGCCTGTTTTGGGATTAGATGTTTGGGAGCACGCT
Organism: uncultured Bacteroidales bacterium; assembly: GCA_964419945.1. Taxonomy (GTDB): domain Bacteria; phylum Bacteroidota; class Bacteroidia; order Bacteroidales; family JAAYJT01; genus JAAYJT01. Next base: position 77,532 of record CAYQRU010000003.1, read on the forward strand.
TATTACCTGAAATATCAGAACCGGCGGTTGGAATACATCAATAATTTCTGGAACGTGGTAAACTGGAAATCAGTAGGTGAAAATTATAAAAAGGCGTTGGGCAGAATTTAACCTCCTGTCCAATTTGTTTGTTTTCTCGTGGTTAATGATGGGGAAAGCCGGATCCTGTTTACAGGTCCGGCTTTTTTAAAAATTTGAGAGGTTTAGAAAATTAGTATGAACATAGAAACAAAAATTTTGGCAATACTTCTTACACTCCGGAATCATATTACTATGAAATTTCTTGAAAAATAACCCAATTAATGAAGAATTATGAAATCAGTCAGCAAATTTTTATTATCAGCGCTTCTATTGCCCGGACTTTTTATATCCCAGGGCAACGCACAGTCAGCCAGTGAGTTTCCCCCTTTGCCTTACGCTATCAATGCACTGGAACCATATATTGATCAGATGACCATGCAAATTCACTACGACCGCCATCACAGAGCTTACTTTAATAACTTTCGCAAGAGCATTGAAGGAACAGAAATTGAAAAATTATCTCTGGAACAGATATTTTCTTCAATAAGTAATCATCCGGTTACTATCCGAAACAACGGAGGTGGGCATTACAATCATGTTTTGTTTTGGAATGTCATGTCGCCTTATGGCGGCGGTGAACCAAGTGACCAGTTGGCTACTGCTATAAATGAATCTTTTGGATCTTTTCAAAATTTTAAGAATCAGTTTGAAGAGGTTGCACGCACAAGGTTCGGCAGTGGCTGGGCATGGTTAAGTGTGGACAAAAACGGAAAACTATTTGTTTCATCTACTGCTAATCAGGACAACCCGTTAATGGATGTGGTTGATAAACAAGGAACTCCAATTCTGGGATTGGATGTATGGGAACATGCATATTATTTAAAATACCAGAACCTGCGTGGTGATTATATCAACAATTTCTGGAATATCGTGAATTGGGATGAGGTCAGCAGGCGTTACAGAGCAGTTATGAAATAGAATTCTCATATATTACTTACCCAAATTACAGGCAAAACAAAAACAGGTTGAAAACCCTGTCAAAAATACCTTACTATCAAACTTCTCCTGCTCATTAAGCAAGGAGATAGCAGGGATCAATTTCTGAATATGTAATGTTCCACTTTCCTGGCACTGTGTTTTCGACTGTTCTTGGCTCTAAATGTAGAAAATATTTTAAAATACAGAATACAATATATTGATTAGCAGCATATTAAATAGATTGGTTTTGTTTACACAATAGTTGTATCTTTGCAGCCGTTTTTTTTGTTTCTGATTTTTAACTAACTTGCAAATTCTATATTTAAAAAATCAGAGCTTGTTCAGGTTTACCGCACAATAAAACTTTTAACATTTTTTAACAGATTATTTGATGCAGTAAATATTGTTGAACTAAATATTTAATCATGATTTATAACTGGAAATTGAGCAGAACAACCTTGCTGAGCTTTTTGCTTACCTTTGTTATACTTCTTTCCTGCTCTAACAATCCTTCTGATAGCTCTCATTCAATTATTGCAGAAAAATCGGATTTACAAGGCATCCTTGAAAGAGGAAAGCTTATTGCCGTTACTGATTTAAGCTCAACAAGCTATTTTGTATATCATGGAGAGCCCATGGGATATCAGTTTGACTTACTGCATTCTTTTGCCGATCACCTCGGTGTAGAACTTGAAATTCAGGTGAATACTGATCCGGAAGAGGCAATTAAAAGGCTTAATTCCGGTCATTACGATTTGATTGCAAAAAGATTGGCAATTACAAATCATCGCCGGGATAAAGTACTTTTTTCCGAACCCATGCTACAAACCAGGTTAATGCTTGTACAACGTAAACCTGATAACTGGCGCAGGATCAGAACCTGGAAAGAAATTGAAAAAGACCTGATACGCAATCCTGCCGATCTTGAAGGGAAAACAGTTTATCTGCATCATAATTCGGCTTACACTGAGCGTTTGTCTCATTTACAAAAGGAAACTGGCGTCCATATCAATGTGATCGAGGTGAGTGATGTGGATACTGAAGACCTGATCGCAATGGTTATGCATGGCGAAATCGAATACACCATAAGTGATGAACATACTGCAACGGTGAATGCGAAATATTATCCCGACCTGGACGTACAAACACCGGTTGGACTTTCTCAAAATATAGGCTGGGCCGTGAGAAAAGGAGATAGCGATTTGCTTGCAGCGGTCAACACCTGGTGGGCTGAATTTTCTAAAACAAGTCATGCCCGGTTGCTCTACGATCGTTATTTCAATAATCCTCTTGGTCTTCATGCCGGCCAGCGGGAATTTCATTCCCGAAAAGGCGGTCGTATTTCAAGTTATGATGAGATCATAAAAAAACACAGCATATCAATTGATTGGGATTGGCGGTTGTTAGCTGCTCTTATTTATCAGGAGTCAAAATTCCAGCACGAAATAGTTTCACATAAAGGTGCCTTTGGAATCATGCAAATGATGCCTTCCACAGCCCGGGAATTTGGCATTGATTCAACCGCAACAGCTAATGAACAAATTGAAGCCGGAGTTCATTATCTGAACTGGCTCAACAGGCAATTACCGGATGAAATTTCTAATCCTGCAGAAAGACAGAAATTTGTGCTTGCAGCTTATAATGCAGGTATAGCCCATGTTTTCGATGCACGTCGCCTGGCGGCTAAAAACAACAAGGATCCAAATTTATGGGATGGAAATGTTGATTATTTTCTCAGGAATAAGTCAAATCCGGAATATTACCTTGATGAGGTGGTACAATATGGGTATTGCTACGGTGAAGAATCCTTCAGGTTTGTTAATGATATACTCAACCGTTACAATCATTACAAGACAGCTGTAAGAAACTAAATTTCAATGTTTATGCTGCAACATTCAGCCCTGACCTGTGATAGTTCTGCTAATTCTGCCTTGCATCAACGCACTGCAAGCATATGATGAAAATTACTTCACATTTTTGCATCCAATTTTGCTTTGATTTCTCTGAGCATGACATTTGTCATGGAATCGAGGTCGAATTCATATTCCAGCCCCCAATCGTTACGAGCAACTTCATCATTGATGCTAGCCGGCCATGAATTGGCAATCGCCTGACGAAAATCGGGTTTATACGAAATTTCGAAGTCCGGGATATGTTTGCGGATAGATTGAGCCACCTCCCGGGGTGTAAAACTCATACCACCAATATTATAGCTGGAACGAACTGAAAGCTTCGCTGCATCAGCTTCCATGTAGGTAATAGTGGCTTTGATGGCATCGGGCATGAACATCATGGGCAGGCCGGTATCCTCCTTAAGAAAACACTCATACTTACCCTCTTCAATGGCTTTATAATATATTTCAACAGCATAATCAGTAGTTCCTCCTCCTGGTTCAGTTTTGTAGGAAATCAGTCCGGGATAACGGATACTACGAAAATCAACACGATAGCGTTTAGAATAATATTCTCCCCAGCGCTCTCCGGCAAGTTTGCTGATACCGTAAACAGTATTTGGCTCCATCACAGTAAGTTGCGGAGTATTGGTCTTTGGGGTGGTAGGACCAAAAACAGCAATTGAGCTGGGCCAGAATAACTTTTTTAATCTTACAGATCTTGCCAGTTCGAGTGTATTCATCAATGCTGCCATGTTAATATTCCAGGCTTGCATGGGAATTTTTTCTGCGTTACCCGAAAGAACTGCAGCAAGATTGTATACCTGGGTGATATTATGCCTGATAGCAAAGTGATTCAGGCGCTTTTCGTCGAGCACATCAAGAATTTCAAAAGGGCCGGAATCGCGAACTTCAGAAGGAGCTTCTTTGATGTCAGTGGCAAAAACATTTCCGTTACCATAAAGTTTACGTAATTCAAGCGTCAGCTCTGTTCCAATCTGGCCTGAGCAGCCAATCATTAAAATTTTTTCCATGTATTCGTTGTGATTAAAGGTGAGTTGCCATATCGGGAACATAATTTTTGTCGTACCTGCCCGACTGAAGATTGTTCCTTACCTCGATGAAAGCTTTAACGGTTTCATCCACATCAGCAAGGGTATGTGCTGCTGTAGGAATTAGCCGGAGCATAATTACATCTTTGGGAACCACCGGGTAAACAACGATAGAACAAAATATATTGAATTTTTCGCGAAGTTCATAAGTCAATTGAGTCGCCTCAGGAATTCCTCCCTGAAGGAAAACGGGTGTCACCGGAGATTCAGTACGACCCAGGTTAAAACCATTTTCATGTAAATTACCCTGCAGTGCCCTGACAATGGTCCATAATTTTTCACGGAGTTGTGGCTGGGTTTTTAATAATTCGAGTCGTTTCAGCGAACCAAGAACGATGGGCATGGGAAGCGATTTGGCATAAATCTGCGAACGCATATTGTAACGAAGATAATTTACTATTTCGCGGTTACTGCCGACAAAAGCTCCTATGCCAGCCATAGATTTGGCAAAGGTTGAAAAGTACACATCAATCTGATCCTGTACGCCTTTGGCTTCACCGGTTCCAACTCCTTTGTCTCCCATAGTACCGAATCCATGAGCATCATCCACCAGTAGCCTGAAGTTGTAACGTTTTTTCATGGCGGCGATTTTATCAATTTTACCAAGGTCGCCGGCCATACCGAATACGCCTTCGGTGATAACAAGAATGCCGCCACCGGTTTGCTCAGCGACTTTACGGGCATGTTCCAGTTGTTTTTCAAAATTTTCGATGTCATTATGTTGAAAAACAAAGCGTTTTCCGAGATGCATCCTGAGTCCGTCAATAATACAAGCGTGCGATTCAGAATCATACACAACAACATCTTTGCGGTCAATCAGAGAATCAATAATAGAAACCATTCCCTGGTAACCATAGTTAAGCAGGTAAGTGTCTTCTTTGCCAACAAAATCAGCCAGTTGCCTCTCCAATTCCTCATGATATTCTGTTTGACCCGACATCATTCTTGCGCCCATTGGGTAGGCCAGACCGAATTGAGCAGCAGCTTCAGCATCAGCTTTTCTTACTTCAGGGTGGTTGGCCAGCCCCAGGTAATTGTTCAGGCTCCATACCAAACGCTCTTTACCCTGAAATATCATCCGGTTTGAGATATCTCCCTCCAGTTTCGGAAACATATAATAGCCATGTGCCTTTTCTGCCCAGATGCCTAAGGGTCCGTAGTTTTTTAACCGCCGTTCAAAAATATCCATGATTCAATGATTTTAATTTAGTTTTTGAGGGTGCAAAATTAGAAATTTGGGAAGGATAAACAACAGATGCAATGATTACAGTACAATCACATCAGTAAAAATGGCAATTCGGTTTTTTCAGTCGTATCAACTGACGCGGATACTAAAAGTCTTAATGGGGCTTCTTATTCCGATAAAATTTATTACTCTGAAAGTAAGTATTATCTTCAATTAGCAACTCAGGGGATTGTTTAAACTTCATTTCAGATAATCCTGCCAATCGTAATAAAATGATAATTTTGTCAAAAATTCGATCAAAGATTTTTTCCATTCGATAAATTACATTAGTAATTCAAAAGGATAAAAAACATTTTATGAAAAGAACCAGTTTTATATTAATTCCGGTAGCATTGATGGCTATGCTAAACTCTTGCGCTCCGATTTATAAATGTGGAGACCCGGTTCCCGGTAAAAAGTTAGGAGGCAAAAGGCTTCAGGCCGTTGTCGATGAAAGGGATCTTTTATGTACCAACCTGGCTAAAGCAGAAAAAGAAAATGCGGATTTAAACAGCAACCTGAGTGTTTTATCTGCTGAAAAAAACCAACTGACCCAAAACTTGCAGGATTTGAACAACACCTATTCAGAATTGGTTCAGAGCAATAATGAATTAAGGCTTAAATATAAAAACCTGACCGATGAGAGCCTTTCGCAAGCCGAGCAGTATAACCAGACACTTCAGATGAAATCAGAAGAACTAAGCAGTAAAGAAAAATTGCTCCTGGAACGTGAACGCTCTCTCCGGGAAATGCAGCAAGTGATTGCACGTCAGGATTCAATAACAAAACGTCTGAACGGAATTTTACGAAATGCATTGCTTGGCTTTAATGCAGATGAACTATCTGTTGAAATCAAAAACGGCAAAGTTT